>NZ_JBSFET010000023.1:0-95296 GCF_053594575.1 Streptomyces sp. NPDC001880 | reverse complement strand
AAGGGCTCCCACTTCCTCGCCTTCCTCGGACTCGCAGCGGCCCTGACCTGCTACAAGAAACTCGCCAAACTCACCACGTGAGACATCCTCTAAGTTGTCGTAAAGGCACGGGCTTCGGAGCTCCAGCCGCCATCAGGTTGGAGGTCTTCACTCCAAGCGCGCGGGCGAGGGCGTGAAGTGTCTCCATTCGCACACCGTCATCGCCCTGCTCGATCTTCCTGACGGGCCCAACCGATAGTCCTGCTCGGTGCGCGAGCTGCTCTTGACTGAGTCCGGCAGCACGACGGTATTTCCTGAGGTTGTCAGCGAGTTCATCCGACATGCGGCACCACCCTTCCCGATTCAGCGTACGCCGATCGAGAGACAGGAAGGGGCCTTCGCCAAAGGCAGTGCCACCCTGCGGTCCGCAACCCGAGTTCCGGGCTTCGAGGTCGGGGGTCGAGCCCCAAAACCGGCTGGTTCACTCTTTCGTGGGTGCGAGGAGGGGGCCCGGGACCGACGCTTGAGCTTCGGGACCCGGGCGTCGAAGTCCGAGGGCCGGGATTCGAGCGCTCTTGGTTAACCGGTAGGTGAAATAAGGGGGTTGAGAAAACCTCCCCGCCCTCCCCAACCTGTCACGGCCAGCAAGTACGACTAATCCGGACCGGCTTGCGGCGCGCTGTCGCGGCTGCTTACGGTGCCTTGGACCAAGCGACCCCGGACGCGGTGTAAGCGCACCGGCCGGGGTCTCACCCCAAGATCGAAAAGAGCGATCTCGTGGCTAGTGAGAACCTTAGCCCTACCCTGCGTGCACCCGCATCCTCGCGCCCGTACGCGAGGGCCAATCTCGGATACGGCAAGCGATCCGCACCGGACCAACGCCCGTCGCGCGCCGACGACTTCATGCTGCTGCCCGAGCGTGAGCGCTACATCGCCGGGTACGTCGACCGTCTGCCCGACGGTGCGGCCATGGACATCAAGTCGCTCGCCAAGAACATCCCCCTGTACGGACAGATGGCCGTCGGCAGCGCCCTCAGGGCGCTGGGAGTGGCCGGTCACCTGCGGCACGCCCAGTGCCGGATCGAGGTGCGCGGCCAGCTCCGCTGGGTCACCCGGACCTTCTGGTCCCGCACCGCCCGCGACAACGAATGGTGGGGCACCTTCCTGGACGACGAGAACAGCCGAGCCACCCAGGAGACGATCGTTCCCCAGCCGCCCCGGGGCCCTGCGGAAGTCCCCGCTCCCCGGACCGAAGCACAACCGCCGGCCCCGGCCCCCACGACCCCGGCCGAGCCCCCGGCGCAGCCCACCTCGCCCGCTCCCGTACCCGTCGTACCGCAGCAACGGACCCCCGAACCAACTCCGGGGCACCCCTCACCGGCGTACCTCGCCCTGGCTCAACTGGGGCGAATCGAACCGCGCCTGGCCCTCTCCGCCGCCGACTGCGCCGTCCTTGAACCCCTGGCCGCCGAGTGGTTCACCCGGGGCGTGAACGCCGACTACCTCACCCACGCCCTCACCTCCGGCCTCCCTGCCCAGGTCGACTCACCCATCGGCTTCGTACGCCGCCGTCTCAACGACAAGCTCCCGCCCCACCTGCCCACCACCCCGACATCGGACGCGCCAGGCACCCCCGTCCGCCGTCTGATGGTGGAATGCACCGAATGCGGCACACCCGGCCCGCCCGAAGCACTCCCCGACGGCCTCTGCCGCACCTGCCGCAAGCCCGGCCCGGACGCCGCAAGCGAGCAGGCCGCCGGAGCCCACACCCAACGCGATGTCCGCGACCTTGTCGCCGAACTCCGTGGCATGCTCAAGAGCCCCTGACACTCCAGCGCACTGCTTGACGATCCAACAGGGCCGCCGTGCGGACGCCGACAACTCAGCAAAGGCTGCACCTCATCACTGTCGCCCACGGCAGCGAGTACGACCGCCCGCCCCTGCAACGGGTGCACCTGGATATCGCTCACTTCTCACCCTGCACCCCGACCGGGCCACCCGAGCGAAGCCGACGGAACCACGACGGAGCCGGGCGCATCAGGCATAGATGGGAACGACCTCGACCTTGGCCCCCATGCCCTGGAGCGCCAACACGGTCTGCAGGAGGGAGACCTGAGAGAAGGCGAACAACGAGTCCGCCGTGAGCGGGACGCCGTACTTGAGGCGGATGGCAAGGACGACAGTCGGCGTGGCCAGGATCTCCTCGGGCAGCTGGTTCGGGCGCAGTTCGGCGACCCGGGCGAGGAACTTCTCCCGCACCGCGACGTCGTAGCGCAGTGCTTCGACGGCCGTCCGCGCCTGGGCGAACAGGTGACTGAGGCCGGAGCTGCCCTTGTCGGCCTTCTTGACCATGACGAGCTGACCCTCCGGGCCGAGAAGGTCGCAGATTTCCAGGCCGCCGCCGCGGAAGGTCGCCGTACGGACGGTCTTCTTGTCGAAGAGGTCGTAGCCCGGCTGCTTGGCCGCTTCCTTGTTGAACCAGTCCTCGTCGGTCTTCTTACCCACGGGCCACGCAGGAAGGACGACACCGGACGGGCGGTTCAGCAGTTCGGTGACATCGTCCTGCAGCGCCTGGACGAATTCAGCTCCGATCTCGTACCAACTTCCCTGCCAGTAGAAGTGGTGCGCCGCGCCGCTCCGCACTTCGGCGGTGATCCAGCGGTGTCCCGGAATCGACGGACTGAGGGACTCCGTGCACTCCTCGTCGGCGAACAGCTGGACGCGGACGTCCTTGAGCGTGGACAGCCGACATCCGTCAGGGCGGTCGCGGACGAACTGCCGGATGTCATCGATGTCGAGGTCACCGACGTCGATCACGCGCGATCCACGCATGATGCGAATGGCGCGCGTCTCCGTCGCATGCGAGGCGCACTCGCCCGGGAAATTGAGGGCGAGGCCCGGGGCATCCGGATCGCCGAGGTACTGGTCGAGCCGTTCGTTGAGCTCCCGTACGAGATCGGTCTTACCCCTACGGCGCAATGAACGGACCCTGGCCAGGGACTCCAGTCCCGGCAGCGGTGCGGGCTGGGTACAGGCGTCCTCGATGACCCGCAGATCGTTCAGGAACTGCTGCGGGGAGCGGCCCAGCGGAAGGCTGATGGAGCTGTCGCTACAGCTGACGCCGATGCTCCGCAGTCCTGCGGATGTGTGGGTGAAAGGCAGGTCGATCGCCTTTCCGGTGATCTTGCTGACGACGGAGCCGATCCATTCGGTACCGAGGTCGCGCAGGCTTCCGCCCCGATTGGTCGAGTTCTCGTCGGTACGGCCGCGCGCGTCCATGAGGTGGCGCCGCACCAGGCTGATGTCGTCCTGATCCAGGCAACGGAGTGCGAACTGGAGCCCGAACCCGAGGTCGAGGCGGGCCGGGTCGATCATGTGGTGGCCCATGCCATACGTGACGGCGTAGACGGCCCGCTCAGTGCGTACAAGCAGCAGGCCGGAAGAGGTACGGCCCGCTACCTGCACATCGGCGCCCGTGAGCTCCGAGAGGACGTCGCACCATTCGGCGCGGTCGCGTTCGATGGAGCCGGTCACGAGCAACCCGACCACGCCCGCATGATCGACGGGCCTGGCGGTGAAGCCTTCCCGGCCCCTGTACCGCTCTTCCACCAGCGTATACAGGTCGAGGCCGGGGCCTGCGGGGGCGTTGAGCCGGTACAGGGAGGTCTTGCGAGTCGCAGCCTGCTTCTTGGGGGACACGGTTGCTCCTTTGACATCGGTGGGGGCGCCGCGTGGACAGGACTGACGCGTCGGCATCCGGGCGCGCAGGGGCACCCCTCGCTCTCGTGAGGCACCTGCCGCCAGGGAGAGGCAGCTCACAGCGAAGCCAAGGAGAGAGTGACAGCAAGGCGTTAGCACTGTCAACGCGTTCACGTCTTTGCTGGCCACCTCGACACGTGTACCCTCACCGTCATGGAGGATGAGGAATCCGTTTCAGCAGCTGTCGTCACGGCGGCGCAGATCGCACGACTCGCCAGTGTCACCCGGGCCGCAGTCGCCAATTGGCGTCGGCGCCACGACAACTTCCCGGCGCCCGTCGGCGGGACAGCGGCGGGCCCGCTCTTCTCCCTCGATGAGATCGAGGCGTGGCTGGCCGGCCAGCGCAAGGGGCGGGGTGCCTCGCCGGAGGTCGCCCTCTGGCAGGCACTGCGCGCTGCGTACGGCGACGACATGACCACCGCCCTTGTCGACATCGGCGGATATCTGGTCCACGAGGGGGGCAACACACTCCAGGACAGCCTGCGCGAAGCCGTCGATCAGTTGGCTGCCGAGCGAACCGCGCCCCAGCTCTTCGAGGATCTGATCAACCGCTTCGTCGCCTCGGTCGGGCGCAGTGGCGCACAGGCCGTCTCGTCCCCACGGCTCGTTCGTGCCTTCACGCACTTCGCAGGCCCCGTCGAAGGACTCGTCTACGACCCGGCGTGCGGCATCGGTTCACTTGTGTTCGCGGTTGCCGGAGCAGAGGGTTCTTCCCGGGCGGGGCAGGAGATCAGTGCTGGTCTGCTGAAGCTGGCCCGGCTGAGGGCGCGCCTCGCCGGTGACGATGAGACCCGGCTCGAAGCCGGCGACTCCCTCCGGGCGGACCGCCACCCCGGTCTGCGTGCACAGCTCGTCGTCTGCGAGCCGCCTCTGGGCCAGACCGACTGGGGCCGGGAGGAGCTGTTGATCGACTCCCGCTGGGAGCTGGGGGCACCGCCTCGCGCCGAGGGGGACCTTGCCTGGCTTCAGCACTGCTACTCCCACACCGCGCCGGGGGGCCGTACCCTCATCGCCCTCGCGCCGTCTGCCGCGTACCGCAGGAGCGGGCGCCGGATCCGTGCGGAACTCGTACGCCGTGGCGCCCTCTCCTCGATTGTGGCTCTGCCTGCGGGGCTGGCGACCAGTCACAACCAACCGCTCCTGCTGTGGGAGCTCCGCCGCCCCTCCGCGACGGACGAGGCGGTCCGTTCCGTACGCATGGTCGACCTCACGGAGAACGATCCGGACGGCCTTCTGGAGCCGACCGCCGGCCAGGTCGCGCACGTACCGTTGATCGACCTCCTGCGCGAGGACGTGGACCTCAGCCCGTCCGCGTACGTGACCGCTGCCCAGCCCAACTATCCGGCCGAGTACTTGGCGCTGCGCGCAGAGCTTGAGCAACAGCTGTACAAGCTAGCCGAGTTGCTGCCCAGCCTGCCCCCCGGCCCGGGAACCGGCTCTCTGGACGGCTTCCCAGTGGTGGGCGTCAGTGATCTGGTCCAGGCCGGGTTGGTACGCACGGAGGAGGACGAGGCCGTATCGACGAGCGATCAGCTCGACACGGACTATCTGCGCGGCTTCCTGCGCAGCGCGGGCAACACCCGCCGCAACACTTCGACAACAGGCACCCACCGGGCCGATCTGCGGGGCGCCCATCTTCCGCAGATGGACATAGAGCAGCAACGTCGGTACGGGGCCGCGTTCCGGAACCTGGGCGAGTTCGAGCGAAGGCTCAAGGATGTTGCCAGGATGGGCGACCGGGCCGCCCACCTGGCCTACGACGGACTGACCAACGGCGCCCTGGCGCCGGACGTATCACGAGAAGGTGCCGAGTGAGCAACACCAATCAGGAAATGGCCAACTTCATCTGGTCGGTGGCCGATCGACTGCGCCACACTTACCGGCCAGCCGAGTACGCCAAGGTTATTCTTCCGCTCACGGTGCTGCGTCGATTTGACTGCGTCATAGAGGAGAAGGGCACTCGCGAGGCCGTGCGGGAACGGGCCGCCTCGTACAAGGGTGAACGCAATGACGCACTGCTGCTCGCTACGTCTGGGCTGCCCTTCTACAACGTGTCGAAGCAAAGCTTCAGGACGATCGGCAGTGATGACAAGAACGTCTACACCAACCTCAAGGACTTCATCGGCGGATTCTCACCTGAAGTCATCCAGATCATTGATCGCTATGCCTTTCACATTCAAATCGACCGGCTAGAAGAAGCTGATCTTCTTTACCAAGTGGTGCAGCGATTCTCGGAGATCGACCTCAGTCCGAAGAGAGTCAGCAACCACGACATGGGCTATGTCTTCGAGGAGCTGATCCGGAAGTTCGCAGACGCTTCAAATGAAACGGCCGGTGAGCACTTCACTCCGCGCGAGGTGGTCAAGCTCATGGTCGAACTGCTTCTGGGCCCCGACGACGCGCTGATTCGGCGCCCCGGCCAGGTCATCGACATCCTGGACCCGGCCTGCGGCACGGGTGGCATGCTTGCCGCAGCAGAGGAGCACATCAAGGACATCAAGCCGGGCGCCCGAGTCAACCTGTTCGGGCAGGAGATCAACGCCGAGTCGTACGCGATCTGTCGCTCCGACATGCTCCTCAAGGGACACGCCGCCGACAACATCCGGTTCGGCAACACCTTCACGCGCGACTGGCACGAAGACCGCAAGTTCAACTACATGCTCGCCAACCCTCCCTTCGGCGTGGAATGGAAGAAGGCGGAAAAGGCCGTCAAGGAGGAGCACGAAGACCGTGGCTTCGACGGACGGTTCGGGGCCGGGCTGCCGCGCATCAACGACGGCTCGTTTCTTTTCCTCCAGCACATGCTCCACAAGATGGCCCCGCTGAAGAAGGACGAGAACGGGGAGGAGGTGGGCGGGTCACGCATCGCCATCGTCTTCAACGGTTCCCCGCTGTTCACCGGCGGCGCCGGGTCCGGCGAGTCGGAGATCCGCCGCTGGATCCTGGAGCGCGACTACCTGGAGGCCATCGTCGGGCTGCCGGACCAACTCTTCTACAACACCGGTATCTCTACGTACTTCTGGATCCTCAGCAATCGCAAGCCCAATCACCGTGAGGGCAAGGTCGTGATGATCGACGCACGTGGTGAGTGGGTGAAGCGGCGGAAGTCCCTTGGCGAGAAGCGCAAGGAGATCTCCGACGAGCAGATCGGCGGCATCAGTGCGATGTACCGCGACGCCGAGCAGATCGCGGCGGACCCGGCGCACCCGGATCACGCCAAGGTGAAGATCCTCCGCAACGAGGAGTACGGATACAAGCGCATCACCGTGGACCGACCCCTGAAGCTCCGCTTCGAGATCACCGACGAGACGTTGGCTGAGCTTGCTGCCTCTGCGTCGCTCCAGAAGGTACTGGGCGGCAAGTCGATGGAGCCGGATGAAGTGGCCCGGCGGCGGGCCGAGTTTGTGGCTGCGCTCAAGCCGCTGATCGGACAGGTGTGGTCGAAAAAGACCGACGCGTGGGATGCCTTGCATGCGGCCGTCAGAGCGGCTGGCCTCATCTGGCCGTCGGGCGCGGTGTTTCAGAAGGCGCTGCGAGACGCGGTGGGCGTGCAGGATCCGAAGGGTGAGGTCCAGTACGCGAAGGGCAAGCAGCCCGAGCATGATCCGGATCTGCGCGACGCGGAGAACGTGCCGATGGACCGGGACATCGACGAGTACGTCACGGCGGAAGTCACGCCGCACGTCGAGGACGCGTGGGTCGCGGAAGTCAAAAACCCGAAGACGAAGCTGACCGAGCGGTACAAGGTGGGCTACGAGATTCCTTTCACTCGGCACTTCTATGTGTATGAGCCGCCGCGGCCGCTGGCGGAGATCGATGCTGAGCTGAAGTCGCTTGAGGCACAGATTCAGGCGCTGCTGGGAGAGGTGACCGAATGACCCCCACCGTGGAGCAACTCCCGTACGGGGCATCACTGCCCAGCTCCTGGAGCGTGGTTCCCCTCAAGTACCTGGCTACCCTTTCCAACGGATACGTATTCAAATCGGACGGCTGGGCCGACACTGGCACGCCCATCATTCGAATCGAGAACCTAAACGGGTCAGGGAACTTCAACTACTCGAATCTCGAACTGAGCGCGAAGTATCAGGTACGTCCCGGCGACTTGCTATTTTCCTGGTCGGGGAATCCGGGGACATCCTTTGGCCCTTTCCGATGGGATAAGCCGGGTCTGCACTTTCTTAATCAGCACATTTTCAACGTATCCGTTCATGGGTGCGACAAAAACTGGCTCTACTGGTCCCTGCGCGCTGCCACTCACTGGATCGAGCGAGTGCTCACAAGCGGCATGATCGGAATGGTACATGTAACGAAAGAAGAATTGAGTAGGGTCCCTGTCCCCATCCCTTCGTTGGAGGAACAGCGCCGCATCGCCGACTTCCTTGACGCCGAGACCGCCCGCATTGATCGCCTCGCCTCACTGCAAAAGGCGGTGCTCGCACGACTCGACGAGCGAGACCGTGCACTGCGAGACGGCATGTTGGATCAACTCCTGGAAACAGTGGATGAGGTTCCACTGCGCCGTTTCGTCACTCGTATCGACCAGGGATCCAGTCCGCAGTGTGAGGCAGTACCGCGGACTGGTCACGAATGGGGCGTCCTGAAGCTGAGCGCGGTGAAAAATGGACGCTTCATCCCCACGGAGAATAAGTGCCTCCCTGACGAGGTTACTCCCCGCAGGGAATATGAGGTGCATGTTGGTGACCTTCTCGTCACACGGGCCAACACCCCGAGCCTGGTCGGCGATGTTGCCGTGGCGATGGGGGACGTCAAGGGATTGCTGCTGCCCGATCTGATCTACCGCGTAGGGCTGGTTCCGGGGATCAACCCCGAATTCATCACGGAAATCGCCCTGGGCAGCCGAGTGCGGCTCCTGATCGAAGCCGTGGCCCGTGGTTCGTCCCAGTCCATGGTCAAGTTGCGAGGTGACGATATTCGCGAGTGGCCGATCCCAGCGGCGACCCAGACTCAGCAAGCGTCCTTGGTGGTGAACGTCAGACAAGGTCAGGCGGCCACCGACAGGCTCCGGGGGGCAATCCATAAGCAGCTCGCGCTCCTCGCCGAGCGCCGTCAGTCCCTCATCACTGCCGCCGTAACCGGCCAGATCGACGTGAGTACCGCCAGTGGGCGAGGTATCGATCCCACATGACCGACACCGCGAACCCCGCCGTCCCCTTCATCACCCGCGTACGCATCGAGAACTACAAGTCCATCGCCCACTGCGACGTCCAGCTCGGTCCCTTCACCGTCCTGCTCGGCCTGAACGCCGCGGGTAAGTCGAACTTCCTCGACGCCCTGCGGTTCGTCCGCGATGCCGTGAGCCGGGGGCTCCCCGAAGCGGTCAGCGAGCGAGGAGGTCTGCATGACGTCCTGCGGCGGGTTCCGGAGGCCGCCGAGGCGTGCACCATCGCCCTGGAGTTCCGCGTTCCGGAACGCTCAGACGACACCGCCCTGACCGGGCGCTACGAGATCACTTTCGGATACGCCCCCAGCTCGGAGCAGGGGTATGTCGAAGCGTGGATCCAACGCGAGTACTGCGAGATCGGCCCGGTCGGCAGTCCTCCTGATGCCCGGTTCCAGGTGGAGAACGGAGCCGTCGAAGAGCCCGCAGCAGGGCGTACGGGAAGGGTGCGGCCAGGCGAGCTGTTCCTACCGCTCGTGAGTGCCGGCAGCGAAACCTACGGGCGTCTGCGTGACGCCCTCTCGGGCATGTTCTTCTACGAGCCCGAGCTCTGCGCGCTCCGCGATGCTCGACCGGTTGTCCGGTCGGGCGTACTCGCCGAGGACGGTGGCCACCTCGGCAGCGTGCTGGGGCTTCTCGATCCTGTGATGCGTGAGCGTGTCGCCGCGTATGCGGGGGCGATCGTGCCGCAACTGACACACGTCGGCCCGTCCACCGAGGACGGCGACTACATCGCAGCCAAGATGACGTTGTCGGTCGGCCCCGATGCCCTGCCCATGGAATTCCGGGCGGAGTCGATGTCCGAGGGGACCATCCGAGCGATCGGCCTGCTGGCGGCGCTCTTCCAGCCGGGGTCTCGCGACGGACGGCTCCCACTCGTGGCCGTGGAGGAACCGGAACTCGCACTTCATCCCGGCGCTGCAGGGGCCCTGTTCGACGCGCTCACCGAGGCGAGTCTGCATACCCAGATCCTCGCGACGAGCCAGAGTTCCGAACTCTTCGATCGCAAGGAAGCAGACCTCGACGCCATTCGCGTAGTCGTCGTGCAGGACGGTGTCACGGCCGTGGGGCCCGTGGATGACGTCAGTCGGCGAATCGTCCGCAACGGCCTGGCCACGGTCGGCGACTTGCTGCGCTCCGATCAGATGGTTCCGCAGCCGCCACGAACGGAGAGCTGAACATGGGGCGGATGACCATCGCCTCCGTGGTGGAGGGCGAAGGAGAGCTGTCTGCGCTGCCGATTCTCCTGCGCAGGCTGACGCACGAAGCAGGGGTCTGGGATGCGAACATTCTCAAGCCCTACCGGGTTGGGCGTGGCCGCCTGATCAAGCAGGGTGGGCTCGAAGCGTCGGTCGATGCCCTGGCCGACCGTGTCCCGGTGGACGGCTCGGGCGGTGTCCTCATCGTGCTGGACGCGGACGACGACTGCCCGGCGGCCCTGGGGCCGTCGCTGCTGGAGCGGGCGACCGCTGCCCGCCCCGACCGGCGCACGGCTGTGGTTCTGGCACAGCGCGAGTTCGAAGCGTGGTTCATCGCGGCCGCGCCCACGCTGGGCGGCTGCCGCGGCTTGCCACACGGACTCGAAGTGCCCACGAACTGCGAAACACCTCGCGACTGCAAGGGGTGGCTCACCCATCATCGCGTGGACGGGCGGCCGTACAAGCCGGTCGTCGACCAGGCCGCGCTCGCGGAGATCTTCGACATCGCGATGGCGCGTGCCAACTCACCCTCATTCGACAAGTTCTGCCGTGACGTCCACTACCTCATGACCGGGAAGCGAGAGGCCTGACCTCCATGGCACGCAACGACACCGAGGAAGCCTTCGAGAACGCCGTGGAGGACGGGCTGCTGGCCCACGGCTGGGACAAGGGCCTGTCCAACACGTACAACCACGACATCGGCATCGACACCGCTGAACTCGCCACCTTCCTCGGCGCCTCGCAGAACGATGCCTGGCTGCGCCTGCGGGCCGAGTACGGCGAGAGCGAGACCGCGTCCATCCAGCGGTTCGCCAAGCGCGTGGCGGAGCAGATTGACAAGCGTGGCGTGCTCGACGTGCTCCGGCGCGGTGTGAACGACCGGAACGTGAAGATCCAGCTCGCCTACTTCCGGCCCGCCCACACCCTGGCCGTCGGGGCGCTGGACCAGTACAACGCCAACCGTCTCACTGTCGTCCGGCAGTTCCACTACTCCGCGAAAACTCCGGCCAAGTCCGTGGACTTGGCGCTCTTCGTCAACGGTATTCCCACCGCTTCCGTCGAGCTGAAGAGCCACTTCACCGAGCAGAACGTCGAACATGCCATCCGCCAGTACCGCAAGGACCGTGACCCGAAGGAGCTGTTCTTTGCCAAGCGCAGCCTCGTCCACTTCGCGGTGGACCCACAGTTGGCGTTTCTGACCACCCGCCTGGCCGGTCCGAAGACCCGGTTCCTGCCGTTCAACACCGGCACCGGGGGTCCCGGTGCAACCGGTGGGGCGGGCAACCCGTCGAAGCTGTCGGACGGGGCATACCCCGTCTCATACCTCTGGGAGCAGATCTGGGACCGCGACAACTGGCTGGAGCTCCTTGAGCGTTACCTGCATGTCGAGGACGAGCAGGCGAAGGCCGGAAAGTCGCCGTCCCACCGTCCCGGCAGCGCTCACACCCAGCCGCTGATCTTTCCGCGGTTCCATCAGTGGCACGCCGTGCGGGAGCTCACCGCGCACGCGGGACTGAACGGTGCCGGGGAGAACTATCTCGTCCAGCATTCGGCCGGCTCGGGCAAGTCCAACACCATCGCCTGGCTCGCGCACCGTCTGTCCTCCCTGCATACCCCGGAGGACCCGGCCCAGCTCGGGGAGGCCGCGCGTGACAAGAGGATGGAACCCAACCAGCCGGTCTTCGACAAGGTCATCGTGATCACCGACCGTCGGGTGCTGGACAAGCAACTCCAGGACACCATCTATCAGTTCACGCACACCCCCGGTGTCGTCGTCCGGATCGACGAGGACTCCACGCAGCTCGCCGAGGCACTGACCGGCGCCACCGCGCGCATCGTGATCACCACGCTGCAGAAGTTCCCGTTCATCCTGAAAAAGGTCGGCGGCCTCGGCAAGCTCCGCTATGCGGTGATCATCGATGAGGCGCATTCCTCCCAGGGCGGCGACGGTTCGGCCGCGCTCAAGAAGGCGCTCGGTGCCAAGGCCGTGGACGCGGACGGCGACCCCCTGACCGCCGAGGCACTCGCCCGGGGCAAGCAGCCGAACATGTCGTTCTTCGCGTTCACCGCGACGCCCAAGTCCAAGACTTTGCAGCTCTTCGGCACGCCGGATCCGTCCACCGGTCAGCCGGGCCCGTTCCACGTGTACTCCATGCGCCAGGCCATCGACGAGGGCTTCATCCTCGATGTGCTGGGCACGTACACCACCTGGGGCACCTACTTCAAACTGCAGAACGACGCGGCCGAGCAGGTCGAGCAGCAGGTCGACCCACGCAAGGCGCGCTCCAAACTGGTACGGGCCGCGCTGCTGTCCGAGGCTTCGATGGCCCAGCGGGCAAAGATCATGGTGGACCATTTCCGCTCACACAGCGCCAACAAGCTGGGCGGACGGGCCAAGGCCATGGTCGTCACCCCCAGCCGCGAGCATGCGGTCCGGCTCTACCAGGAGATCCGCAAGTACGTGGACGAGCGCGGCGCAACGGACTGTGCCGCCCTGGTCGCGTTCTCCGGCGCGCTCACGCTCGACGGTGTCGAGTACACCGAGTCAAAGCTCAACGGCTTTCCCGAGAAGGAACTGCCGGGCCGCTTCGGATACGTACGCGTCGACGATCCGAATCCGCCGTCCGTACCCAAGCCCGAGTACCGCATCCTCGTCGTCGCGGAAAAGTACCAGACGGGCTTCGACCAGCCGCTCCTGACAACGATGTACGTGGACAAACCACTCGCCAATGTGGCTGCCGTTCAGACGCTCTCGCGCCTCAACCGTACACATCCGGAGAAGTCCCAGGAGGATCTGTTCGTTCTGGACTTCGCCAACAAGCCCGAAGTGATACTCGATGCGTTCCAGAAGTACTACGAGACGTCACTGACCGAAGAGATCGAGCCCAATCTGCTGTTCGACCGGCAGGATGAGGTCATGGCCTACCAGCTGCTCGTGGAAGCCGACATGGAGGCGCTTATCAAGGCGTACTTCGGCGCATTCGACGAGGGCCGGGCCTCCGAGGACCGCGTGAAGAAGGCCCACGCCCGGCTCTACCAGTACACAGCCCCGGCCGTGGACCGCTTCAACGGGCTTGCAGCGAACGAGCCGGACAAAGCCGAGGAGTTCCGGCGGGCCCTGGAGTCGTACGTCAAGGCATACGGCTGGCTCTCGCACGTCATCGGCTTCGAGAACCGTGAGCTCGAGAGGCTCTTCCAGTACGGCCGGTTCCTGCTGCGGCGGCTGCCACGCCCGGACGGCACCGCAGCCGCCGACATAGGCGAGACCGTGCCGAGCCACATGCGGGTCAAGCAGACCGGCACACCCGAGCTGAAGCTGGATGCGGTCGGCGCGCAGGTGCTGCCGGGGCTTCCTGAGGCGGCGGGCGCGGCCGTCGAGATCGAGGAGAAGTCTCTCGCCGAGGTCATCCAGTCCATCAACGACGAGCTGGGAGCGGAGTTGTCCACTGCGGACCAGATCCTGCTCGGCCAGTTGGTGGTCTCGATCGCCGAGAACCCGGACATGCAGGAGATCGGCCTCCACCAGGACGAGGAGACGTACGGGCGGGAACTGGCCAAGGAGATGGATGACTTCGTCATCAAGCAGGCACAGTCCAACGATGCTCTGATGGTGCGCTACTTCGACGAGGACCACGTGAACCGTCTGTTCAGGCGGGTCGCAACTGCCCAGTCCTACAACCTGATCCGTCGGCCGGCGCGACGTGAGGCGGACCGGCTGGCCACCGCCGAGCGGGCGGCGGAGCTGAAGAAGAGCGGAACCCGGCGAGCGGAACCCTTCACGCCGTAACCTGCACGGACGGTCAGCACATCACCACGAGGGAGAGGCGTGCCACATGGGGGACTCGGCACCGGGGCAGGACGCAACAGAACAAGGGAGGGCGCTCGCGGGACGGTACCGCCTGCACGCTCCCATCGGTTCCGGCGGCATGGGTGAGGTGTGGCACGCCTATGACGAGAGTCTTGACCGTCGCGTCGCGGTCAAGATGATGCTTGCCGAACAGCCCTCCCCGTACGCCGCCGCCGTCCAGAACGCGGCCCACCATGAGGCGCTGGAGACCCGACGTCAGCGTTTCCTCCGCGAGGTACGCACGACCGCCGGGCTGCACGAGCATCCGGGTCTCCCGGCGGTCTACGACACAGGGGTCGACGAGGGCACCGGGCGGCTGTATGTCGTGATGCAGTTACTGAAGGGGCGTGAGGTACAGACCCTCATCGACGAGACGGATTACGACTACGAACCACTGCCATTGGCCTGGGCTGCGGCCATCGGGGCACAGATCGCCTCCGCGCTGGACGAGGTCCACCACCACGATGTCGTACACCGTGACATCAAACCGGCGAACCTCATGCTCACGCCGGGAGGGGTGGTAAAGGTCCTCGACTTCGGTGTCGCGGCACTCCTCGGTTCGGGGGCCAATCCTCATCTGACGCAGGAGGGGATGACGGTGGGCACCCCTGCCTTCATGTCCCCGGAACAAAGCTTGGCCAATGCGGTCGGTCCGGCGGCGGACATTTATGCGCTCGCCTGTGTGCTGCACCAACTGCTCACCGGCCGGACCCCTTTCACCGCAACCGGCGATCGGTCCCTCACTTGGCACCATGTGCACACGCCGCCCCCGCCGATCAGGGAAATTCGGTCCGATGTGCCCGTAGACATCGAACAACTTCTGCTCCGTATGCTGCACAAGGACTCCGAGCAACGCGTGCCGGCTGCGGTCGTCTACGAAGCATTGCTGCCCCTGGCAAGCCAGGGTGCCCCGTTCGGAACCCCGCGTCTGCTGACGGCTGACGGTCTGGAACTCGATCCATGCACGCCTTTCACCCGGCCGTTCGGCGGATCGGTGCGCCGCAATTCCGTCGGAGGCCGGGCCTACGTGCCGACGGTGCCCGATGTGCCTGCGGAGGCAGGTCCCTCCCTCTCGTCGCTGACCGACGCGGAGGCCGATGAGGCGGCAGGGCGTGCAGAGGAGCTGGCCCTGAAAAAGCAGTTCACGCAGGCCGCGGATGTTCTGGTCGCCGCCTCGGCCAGGGCCACGGACGGCAGGCTGGCGGAGTACCTGCATCTCTCCCTCGCGCATGTGAAGTTCCTCGCGGGAGCACACCGGGAAGCTCTCAGGCTCTTCGAACAGGCTGCGGAAGAAATCGGCCGACGATTCGGCGATGACGACGCAGAAGCACAGCAGTGCCGCTTCTACGCGGCCCAGTGCCGGATGGAACTCGGGGAGACCACCGCAGCTGTCGCTGCTTTCGGCGCCTACGTCCAGCAGGCCCCGGACAAGGACGATGAGATGGCCATCGACCGCTATCTGGAAGCGCTCGCGCACATCATGCGTCTGGAGGCCGGATCGGAGCGCTTCTCGCGGGCGCGCACCGCCGCGATCGGGCTCCGGGACGCGACCAGCCGGTATCGCGGACCGGACGCGCCCGGACTCACCGACATCGACGGTTTCATCAAGCGCCTGGCACGGTTCGAGTAGACACAGATCGTAGTGGCCACCCAAGGTCGGCCGCTGCGGTTACGCGCGCCTGTCCCGGTTCGGCCGTTACGGCCGCCCCGCCTCACGCCGCCCCGAAGACGTCCTCCAGCTCCTGGAGCAGCCGGCGCTTGGGGCGGGCGCCGGCCATCGACTTCACGGGCTCGCCGTCGCGGAAGACCATCAGGGTCGGCGCCGACAGCACCGCGTACCGGCTCGCGGTGCCCGGGTTGGTGTCGATGTCCAGCTGGACGACCTCCATGCGCCCGGCCAGCTCGGCCGCGACGGCGCTGAGCACGGGGGCGAGCCGGCGGCACGGGCCGCACCAGTCGGCGGTGAACTCGACCAGTACGGGGAGAGCCGCCCCGAGCACCTCCGTGTCGAAGGTGGTGTCGGTGACCTCGGCCACGCCCTCTGCCTGAATCATCTGTCATCCTCCCAGTTCACAACGTGGTTCCGGACCGCCGGGGAGCAGTGCCCCGGCCTCCAGCTCGGCCCTGGCGAGCTGGGCGCCGACCTGGGTGCGGACGGCCTGGAGCTGTTCGACGAGCGAGTCGAGCTCGCCAAGTTTGCGCCGGTAGACGGCGAGCGAGGCGGGGCAGGCGTCACCGGCCGGGTGGCCGGCCCGCAGGCACTCGACGAACGGCCGGGTCTCCTCCAGCTCGAACCCGAAGTCCTGCAGGGTCCGGATCTGCTGGACCAGCCGCAGATCGTCCTCGTCGTACGCGCGGTAGCCGTTGTCGGCCCGCCGCGCGGGCAGCAGTCCGCGTGACTCGTAGTACCGCAGAGTCCGTGTGGTCGTCCCGGCCCGTTCGGCCAGCTCCCCGATTCGCATGTCCGCGACGGTAGACCTTGACGCGGACGTCAAGGCAAGCGCGAAGGGCCGCCGCGGGAGGATTCCCGCGACGGCCCTTTCGGTCGTGCTCCGTGGGTGACTATGCCTTCGCCACGACGGGCTGCTCGTCCCGGGGCCCCGGGACGCTGCCCGCGTCGGCGTCCAGGTTGAGCATCTGCTCGTTCCACGGGAGCGCGCCGGAGAGGACCTTGTTCACCCGCTCCTTGTCGATCTCCTTGGTCCAGGTGCCGACCAGGACAGTGGCGACCGCGTTGCCCGCGAAGTTCGTCATGGCGCGGGCCTCGCTCATGAAGCGGTCGATGCCGACGATCAGGCCGACGCCGTCGACGAGTTCGGGGCGGTGCGACTGGAGGCCGCCCGCGAGGGTGGCCAGGCCCGCGCCGGTGACTCCGGCGGCGCCCTTCGAGGCGACGATCATGAAGAGCAGCAGCGAGACCTGCTCACCGGCGCTCAGCGGGTCGCCCATCGCGTTGGCGATGAAGAGCGAGGACATCGTGAGGTAGATCGCGGTGCCGTCGAGGTTGAAGGAGTAGCCGGTCGGCACGGTGATGCCGACGACCGGGCGGCTGACCCCGAGGTGCTCCATCTTGGCGATGAGCCGCGGCAGGGCGGACTCGGATGAGGAGGTGGAGAGGATCAGCAGGAACTCACGGCCCAGGTACTTCAGCAGGGCGATCAGGCTGACCCCGGCGACCAGCCGCAGGATCGTGCCGAGCACCACGAAGACGAAGATCGCGCAGGTCACGTAGAAGCCGACCATGATGACCGCGAGGGACTTCAGCGCGTCGACGCCGGTCTCGCCGACCACCGCCGCCATCGCGCCGAACGCGCCGACCGGGGCCGCCCACATGATCATGGCGAGGATCCGGAAGACGAGGCGCTGGATGTGGCCGATGCCGCGCAGCACCGGCTCGCCCGCCGAGCCCATGGACTGGAGCGCGAAGCCCGCGAGCAGGGCGACGAGCAGGGTCTGGAGCACCTCGCCCTCGGTGAAGGCGGAGACGATCGTCGTCGGGATGATGCCGAGCAGGAAGTCGACGGTGGACTCGCTCGCCCCGGCCGCCTGCTTCTCGCCCGCGGCGCGTGCGGCTTCGGTGAGGTGGAGGCCCTGGCCGGGCTCCAGGAGGTTGCCGACGAGCAGACCGATGGCCAGTGCGACGGTCGACATCAGCAGGAAGTAGCCGAGGGCGAGGCCGCCGACCGCGCCGACCTTTGCGGCCTTGCGCACCGAGCCGACACCCAGCACGATCGTGCAGAAGATGATGGGCGAGATCATCATCTTGATCAGGTTCACGAAGGCGGTGCCGATCGGCTTGAGCTCGACGGCGACGCCCGGGGCCGCGAAGCCCACCAGGATGCCGAGCACCACCGCCGCGATCACGGCCAGATACAGATAATGCGTGCGGTCCCGCTTGGCGGCTGCCACTCCCACGGGGCTTCTCCTCGGTTCGTCCGGGTCGCTCCCCCGTCCCTGGGGGCGCAAGGGCTGTCCGGCGGATCGGCGCCCCCGGAAAAACCCTTGGCGAATATCTCGCTCTCCGTGACACCCGTCACCATTGCGTGCATTTCGTTCATGCGTTTTCGGCCAGGCAGACTGTGGCCATGCGTCTCCCCCGTCCCCGTACCCGCCCACGCAGCCTGGCCGGTCAGCTCTTCGCCATGCAGGTGGTGCTGGTGGCGGCCGTGGTGGCGGGGTGCGCGTTCTTCGCCTACGTCTCCGGCAGGGAGCAGGCGAAGGAGACCGCGACCCGGCAGGTCACGGCAGCCGCGCTGGCGATCGCGGACTCGCCGTCGGTACGGGAGGCGATCCGCACCCCGGACCCGTCCGCGGTGCTCCAGCCGTACGCGGAGAAGGTCCGCAGGGACACCGGGATCGCCTTCGTCACGATCATGTCCCCGCAGCGGGTCCGCTGGACGCACCCGGACTCCCGGCGGATCGGCGAGGAGTTCCTCGGGCACACCGCGCAGGCGCTGCGCGGCGAGACGTTCTCGGAGACGTACACCGGCACGCTCGGCCCCTCGATCCGGGTGGTCACCCCGATCCGGGACGGCGGCAGGATCACCGGTCTGGTCAGTGCGGGCATCACGGTCGAGCGGGTTTCCTCGCAAGTGCGGGCGCAGCTCGGGGCGGTGGGGCTCGCGGCGGGCGGGGCGCTCGCGCTCGGCGGCATCGGCACGTACGTGATCAACGCCCGGCTGCGGCGGCACACGCATGGCATGAACGCCGCCGAGCTGAGCCGGATGCACGACTACCACCAGGCCACGCTGCACGCGGTGCGCGAGGGGCTGCTGATGCTCGACGGGCAGCGGCGGATCGCCCTGATCAACGACGCGGGCCGGGAGCTGCTCGGTCTGGAACCGGGCATGGTCGGACGCCGGGTCGTCGAGCTGGACCTGCCGGCGCTGCTGACCGGGGCGCTGCTCGCCTCCGAGGAGCGGGTCGACGAACTGCATCTGACGGCGGACCGGGTGATCGTGGTCAACACCCGCCCGGTGGTCGGCGGGGAACAGCGCGGCACGGTCGTGACCCTGCGCGATCACACCGAACTCCAGGCCCTCTCCGGCGAGTTGGACTCCGAGCGGGGATTCACCCAGGCCCTGCGCTCACAGGCGCACGAGGCGGCGAACCGGTTGCACACCGTCGTCTCGCTGATCGAACTGGGCCGGGCCGAGGAGGCGGTGGGCTTCGCCACCGCCGAACTGGAGCTGGCCCAGGCCCTCACCGACCGGGTGGTGGGCTCGGTCGCCGAACCGGTGCTGGCCGCGTTGCTGCTCGGCAAGGCGGCGCAGGCCAACGAACGAGGGGTGGAGCTGGTGCTCGCGGACGACAGCCTGATCGACGACGGCGCGCTGCCCCCGACACTGCCGCAGCAGGATCTGGTGACGATCCTCGGCAATCTGATCGACAACGCGGTGGACGCCGCGTCCGAGGCGGTGACCGGTGTACCGGGCCCCGGTGGCGTGCCCGCCCAACGGGGCCCGGAAAGCGGCCGGGCCGCCCGCGCCCGGGTCACCGTCACCGCGCTCGCCGGGGAGGCCGAACTGCTGCTGCGGGTCGCCGACACCGGAGCCGGGATCGATCCGCGGGACGCCGCCGAGGTCTTCGAGCGCGGCTGGTCGACGCACGGCACCGGCCGCGGGATCGGGCTGGCGCTCGTCCAGCAGGCGGTGCACCGCAACGGCGGGACGGTCACGCTGGACGGCGGCCCGGACGGCGGGGCGCGGTTCACCGTGCGGATCCCGCTGACCGTCGCCGGCCGGCCGGCACACATCACGAAGGAGGCCACGGCATGATCCAGGTGCTGGTCGTCGAGGACGATCCCGTCGCCGCGGACGCCCACCAGCTGTACGTGGGCCGCGTCCCCGGGTTCACGGTGGCGGCCGTCGCGCGTTCGCGTGCGGAGGCGGTGCGGGCGCTGGACCGCACCCCGGTCGATCTGCTGCTCCTGGACCTGTATCTGCCCGACGGACACGGCCTGCAACTGCTGCGTTCGCTGCGTGCGGCCGGGCACTCGGCGGATGTCATCGCGGTGACATCCGCCCGCGATCTGGCGGTGGTCCGGGAGGGCGTGTCGCTCGGTGTCGTCCAGTACGTGCTGAAGCCGTTCACCTTCACCACCCTGCGCGACCGGCTCGTGCGCTACGCGGAGTTCCGCGCGGCGGCCGGTGAGGCGAGCGGCCAGGACGAGGTGGACCGGGCGCTCGGCGCACTGCGCGCACCGCAGCCGGTCCGGCTGCCGAAGGGGCTGAGCGGCCCGACGCTGGAGGCCGTCACCCGCGCCCTGCGGGCCGCCCCGGACGGGGCGACCTCGGCGGCGGCCGGCGAGGCGCTGGGCATCTCGCGGATCACCGCCCGCCGCTATCTGGAACATCTGGTGTCGGTGGGTCGCGCGGTGCGCAGTCCGCAGTACGGCCAGATCGGGCGCCCCGAGCTGCACTACCGATGGGTGAGCCGCAACCACTGACGCCGGGCCCGGCCTTGCGATGCACCGCGTCCGACGTCGCGCGCCGATCCACCGGGGAGTACGGGAGCGTCCTTGGGACGTTCCTACGAGCCACGGATATCGGTGGAACACACCGTAGTCATGCCATGCCTTGACTCCTACGGTGAGGCCGTGCACCCCACCCCGCCGTTCAACGCCCCCGCCGCGCGCCGACTGCGCGAGGCCCTGGGGATGCTTCCCGGCCATGTCGCCTACGGTCTCGCGGCCCAGTACGGGCTCCGGATCAGCACCGAGACGGTGGTCGCCTGGGAGCGCGGGCTCGCCTGCCCGAGCGAGTACGAACTCACGGCACTGGCCGGGGTGTTGTGGTGCTCGCCGGGCGAACTGCTCACCGCCGCACGGACCCTGGGGGAGCACCGGGCGGCCAGGGAGCTGGCCGTGGAGGAGCTGGCGCGGCTGCTGGGGATGAGCCCCTCCGCGTATCTGCGGATGGAGGAATCGGGGCGCTGGCGCGGCAATGAGCGCCAGTCCGCGGCACTCGCCGAGGCGCTGGAGCTGACGCCCGCCGGGTTCGTGACGGTCTGCGGCCGGGACGAGGAGCTGGCGGAGCTGCTGCGCGGCGCGGTGACGACGCGCTGGCAGGCCCAGCTGCGGGCGGTGGCGAAGCTGGTGCCGTTGGAGCGCGGCTTCCTCCAGGACGTACTGGAGCAGTTGCACACCGACTACCGGTCGCTGATGGTGTCGACGCCGATCCGGAGCAGCACGGGTACGGAGCGGGCCGGGTCGACGGGCGATGCGGGGCGGGTGTTCCTGGCGGAGATCCTGGAACGGTTCTGGCGGACGGCGGGAGTGCCGGGGCCGGACGGTTGAGCCGTCCGGCCTCCCCCGTGCGCGCTCAGCCGCCGGCCGAATCCATGGCCACCGGGTCGAAGGAGAACAGGTTCCCCCGGTCCGCTCCGTCGCAGCTCGTCTGCATCAGCTTGGCGCCGCGTGCCTTGCTGTTCCCCTCGGCACCGACGCACAGACGGGTGTGGGCTGGGCGGATGCGGTACCCCTCGACGGGACGGCCCACCGGCTCGATCAGGAACTCCTCCGCGTCGCCGCGTTTGCCGCACTGCTGGTCCTGCAGCCCGGCTCCGGCGTCCCGTATCCCGTCCCAGACTCCGGTGCAGCCCAGGCCGTAGTCCGGGTGGTCGGTCACGATCCGCCAGGCGCCGCCGTCCAGCGTCTTGAGGGAGAAACTCGGGATCGTCTCCTGCTCGCACGGCACCTGGTACAGCCGTCCGCTGTCGCTGCCCCGCTCCTCGGAGAGGCAGAACCCGGAGTGCATGGACCGTATCTGCACCGTCCGCCCCGCCACGGGCCCGGTCGCCGGGCGGGATTCCGGCCGGTCCTCGTCGTCCGGTACGAGAAGGACGACGGACACCGCGGCGGCGCCGAGCACCACCAGCGAACCGGCGGCCTTCAGAAGGGTCCGGGACCGGCCGCGCCGGGCGGCTGACGGTTCCGGAAACGGAACGGTCGGCGGCTCGGTCGAATTCTCCGGGAACCGCTCCGGGAAATGCCCGGCGGCCGCGTCCGCCGCCGTCCCGGACGCCTCCTCCCGCCCGGCCCGCTGCCCGTGCAGGGCGAGCTCCTTGCGTACGACGAGCCAGGCGTCGACCTCCGTGGGTCCGCAGCCGCAGGCCCGTACGAAGGCGGCGAGGAGCTCCTCGCGCGGAACCGACGTACGCGCCAGCATGTTGGCGATCGTGGAGCGCGGCAGCACGTCCCCCACCGCGTCGGCCCGCTGGGTCAGTTCCCGGAAGGTCAGACCCGACGCGTCCTTGAGCACCCGCAACAGGGCGATGAACTCGGGCACGCTGCGCGCCTCACGAGGATCCGGAGCCCTGTCCTCGACCACCATGTGCTGTGCCCCTCCCCTGGATTCCACACCCGGACAAGGTTGGGACATGTCCGGGACAGGGACAAGCCTTGTTGATCGGGTCCGTCGGCTCAAGAGTGGTTTCCGGCACCGCGGACCGTTCCGGATCCGACCATCCGGAACGGTCCGGGCGCCGGGGGAACGGCACGCGGCCCTGACCTTCCACGGGGGGACGGTCAGGGCCGCAAGGGCCTGTCCGTCCATTCCCTTCGTCGCCCGGAGGGCGGCTTCGCGGCGTCCGGTGCGTGCTCTCGGCATGCCGGGCGCAGCCCCCGTACGGGACGTACTCGGGTCCACGCCCGGTGCGGCGAGCGTGCGTGCCGGGCGTCGCGCAGCAGAAGGCAATGGTCAGACAGGCTCTGGGGCCGTTTTTGCGGGGCGCTGCCGCGCGGACCGGCTCAGAAGACCGACTCCGTCTCGTCCATCCGGTGCTTCGGCACCGTCTTGAGCTGTGTGATCGCGTCGGCGAGCGGAACCATCACGATGTCCGTGCCACGCAGCGCCGTCATCCCGCCGAAGTCGCCCCGGTGCGCCGCCTCGACCGCGTGCCAGCCGAAGCGGGTGGCGAGCACCCGGTCGTACGCGGTCGGCGTGCCGCCCCGCTGCACATGGCCGAGAATGACCGGTCGGGCCTCCTTGCCGAGCCGGGTCTCCAGCTCGATGGCCAGCCGGTTGCCGATGCCCTGGAAGCGCTCGTGGCCGTACTGGTCGATCTCGCCCTTGGCGTACGGCATGGAGCCCTCGGCCGGATGCGCGCCCTCGGCCACGCAGATGACCGCGAACTTCTTGCCGCGCGCGAAACGTGCCTCGACCATCTTCACCAGGTCCTTGACCTGGAAGCGGCGCTCGGGCAGGCAGATGCCGTGGGCGCCGCCCGCCATCCCGGACTCCAGCGCGATCCAGCCCGCGTGCCGGCCCATCACCTCGACGACCATGACCCTCTGGTGCGATTCGGCGGTGGTCTTGAGACGGTCTATGGCATCGGTGGCGACGCCCACCGCGGTGTCGAAGCCGAAGGTCCGGTCGGTGGCGGAGATGTCGTTGTCGATGGTCTTGGGGACGCCGACGACGGGCATCCCGGCGTCCGACAGCATCCGGGCCGCGGTGAGGGTGCCCTCGCCGCCGATCGGGATGAGGGCGTCCATGCCGTAACGGCGGCTCAGCTCGGCGCAGTTCTCGGCGGCCTCGCGCAGTCGGTCGCGCTCCAGCCGGGCGGAGCCGAGTACGGTGCCGCCCCGGGCGAGGATGCCGCTGACCGCGTTGAGGTCGAGGGGGCGGAAGTGGCCGTCGAGAAGTCCCTTGAACCCGTCCTCGAAGCCGATCACTTCATCACCGTGCCCCACGACGGCGCGGTGCACGACCGACCGGATCACTGCGTTCAGGCCCGGACAGTCGCCGCCTGCGGTGAGAATTCCGATGCGCATCGTGCTGTGTCTCCTGCTCGCTAGTGCCGTGCATTTCGGGGGATGTCCACTCAATCCCCCGTACCCGTGAGCCATAGCGATTGTCCCACGTCTGGTCTGGACCTCGCGCTCCCCGCGGCCCCGGTACGAGAGCCTCGCCCGGCGGGCGGCGTCCGTGGCGCCGCGGGTATCGTCAACATGGCAATACCATCCCAAACCGAAAGTGGACGGGAGAACACGCGTGACGCGCAGCGTGTACGTGACCGGGATCGACCGGGGAGACGGCCGGCAGGTCGTCGATCTGGGAGTCATGGAGCTCCTGACGCGTCAGGTGGACCGGGTCGGGGTGTTCCGCCCGCTCGTCCACGACGGACCCGATCGCCTGTTCGAGCTTCTGCGGGCCCGCTACCGGCTCCCCCAGGACCCCGATTCGGCCTACGGGCTGGACTACCACGAGGCGTCCGCGCTCCAGGCGGAACAGGGCACGGACGAGCTGGTCTCCCTGCTCGTCGACCGGTTCCACCAGGTGGCCCGGAAGTACGAGGTGGTGCTGGTACTCGGCACCGACTTCGCCGCCACCCAGCTGCCCGACGAGCTGGCGCTCAACGCCCGCCTGGCCAACGAGTTCGGCGCCGCGGTGATCGCGGTGGTCGGCGGGAAGGGCCAGACCGCCCAGTCGGTGCGGGCCGAGGCCCGCAATGCCTACCGCGCGTACGCCGGACTGGGCTGCGACATCGTCTCGGTGATCGTGAACCGGGTGGCGTCCGAGGACCGCGACGTCATCGCGGAGCGGCTGACGGCCACGCTCCCCGTCCCCTGTTCGGTCCTGCCCGACGACGCGGCGCTCTCCGCGCCGACCGTCGCCCAGATCACCTCGGCGCTCGGCGGCACGGTCCTGCTCGGCGACGACTCCGGGCTGGCGCGGGACGCCCTGGACTTCGTCTTCGGCGGCGCGATGCTGCCGAACATGCTGAACGCCCTGACTCCGGGCTGCCTGGTGGTGACGCCCGGGGACCGGGCGGACCTGGTGGTCGGCTCGCTGGCCGCGCACAGCGCCGGCACCCCGCCCATCGCGGGGGTGCTGCTGACCCTGGACGAGCGCCCCGGCGAGGAGATACTCAGGCTGGCCGCGCGACTCGCACCGGGCACCCCGGTCGTGTCGGTGGCCGGCGGATCCTTCCCCACCGCGGCCCGGCTCTTCGCCCTGGAGGGCAAGTTGAACGCCGCGACGCCCCGCAAGGCGGAGACCGCGCTGGGCCTCTTCGAGCGCCATGTGGACACCGGCGCCCTGCTGGAGCGGATATCGGTGGCCCGCAGCGGCCGCGTCACCCCGATGATGTTCGAGCACGAGCTGCTGGAACAGGCCCGCGCCGACCGGCGCCGGGTCGTCCTGCCGGAGGGCACCGAGGAGCGGGTGCTCCGCGCCGCCGACGTACTGCTGCGCCGCGACGTCTGCGACCTGACCCTGCTCGGCGACCCCGACGTCATCCGCAAGAAGGCCGCCGACCTCGGTATCGATCTCGCCGGCACCCAGCTCATCGACCCGCAGGCCTCCGAGCTGCGCCAGACCTTTGCCGAGCGGTACGCGCAGTTGCGGGCGCACCGCGGGGTCACGGTGGAGCTGGCGTACGACGTCGTCGCGGACGTCAACTACTTCGGCACCCTGATGGTCCAGGAGGGGCTCGCGGACGGCATGGTCTCCGGAGCCGTGCACTCCACCGCGGCGACGATCCGCCCGGCGTTCGAGATCATCAAGACGAAGGGGGCCGGGCAGAGCCCGTCGGGCAGGGCGGCGGGTGACGGGAGGGCCGAGCGGGACGCATCGATCGTCTCCTCCGTCTTCTTCATGTGCCTCGCCGACAAGGTGCTGGTGTACGGCGACTGCGCGGTCAATCCGGACCCGGACGCGGAACAGCTCGCCGACATCGCAGTGCAGTCGGCCGCCACCGCCGCCCGCTTCGGAGTGGAGCCGCGGATCGCGATGCTGTCGTACTCGACGGGCACCTCCGGCTCGGGCGCCGACGTCGACAAGGTGCGCGAGGCGACGGACCGGGTCCGGGCGAGCAGGCCGGACCTCAGGATCGAGGGCCCGATCCAGTACGACGCCGCGGTGGATCCGAGCGTCGCCGCGACGAAGCTGCCCGGCTCCGAGGTGGCGGGCCGGGCGACGGTGCTGATCTTCCCGGACCTGAACACCGGCAACAACACCTACAAGGCCGTGCAGCGCTCGGCAGGCGCGGTGGCCGTCGGGCCGGTGCTCCAGGGGCTGCGCAAGCCCGTCAACGACCTGTCCCGCGGCGCGCTCGTCCAGGACATCGTCAATACCGTGGCCATCACGGCGATCCAGGCGCAGAGCGAGGAGTGAACGGATGACCGACCCGACCACCGAGGGCTCCGCCGGGACGGACGCGTACCGCGTGCTGGTCCTCAACTCCGGCTCCTCGTCGGTGAAGTACCAGCTGCTGGACATGAGCGACCGCACCCGGCTCGCGGTGGGGCTGGTCGAACGGATCGGCGAGGAGACCTCCCGGCTGGTGCACACCCCGCTGGCCGGCAAGGGCGCCGAGCGGCGCGAGCGCACCGGCCCGGTCGCCGACCACGAGGCGGCGCTGAAGGCGGCGGCGGAGGAACTGGCGGCCGACGGGCTCGGCCTGGACTCCCCGCAGCTCGCGGCGATCGGCCACCGGGTGGTGCACGGCGGGCTGCGGTTCACCGAGCCCGTGGTGATCGACGACGAGGTGCTCGACGAGATCGAGCGCCTGGTCCCGGTGGCCCCGCTGCACAACCCGGCGAACATCACCGGCATCCGCACCGCGCGCGCCCTGCGACCGGACCTGCCGCAGGTGGCGGTCTTCGACACGGCCTTCCACGCGACGATGCCGGAGCACGCGGCGCGGTACGCGATCGACACGGAGGTGGCCGACGCGCACCACATCCGGCGCTACGGATTCCACGGCACCTCGCACGCGTACGTCTCCCGGAAGACCGCCGAGCTCCTCGGGCGCACCCCCGAGGAGGTCAATGTCATCGTGCTGCACCTGGGCAACGGCGCCTCGGCCTCGGCGGTGGCCGGTGGCCGGTGCGTGGAGACCTCGATGGGGCTGACGCCCCTGGAGGGGCTGGTGATGGGCACCCGCTCCGGCGACATCGATCCGGCCGTCACCTTCCACCTCATGCGGGTCGCGGGGATGTCGGCGGACGAGATCGACGCGCTGCTCAACAAGAAGAGTGGCCTGGTCGGCCTCTGCGGCGACAACGACATGCGGGAGATCCGGCGCCGGATCGACGAAGGCGACGAGCGCGCGGCGCTGGCGTTCGACGTCTATGTGCACCGGCTGAAGAAGTACATCGGCGCCTATTCGGCGGTCCTCGGCCGGGTGGACGCCGTGGTGTTCACGGCGGGGGTCGGGGAGAACTCGGCACCGGTGCGGGAGGCTGCCGTCGCCGGACTGGAGGAACTCGGCCTGGCGGTGGACGCGGACCTGAACGGCGTGCGGTCCGACGAGCCCCGGCTGATCTCGCCCGACCACGCGCGGGTCGCGGTCGCCGTGGTGCCGACGGACGAGGAGCTGGAGATCGCCGTCCAGACCTTCGCGCTCGTCGGACGGGCCCGCGGCCCCGTCGGACAGGCCCACAACTGAGCACCCCCGCGCCCCTTTGTACCTTCCACCAGACGGAATATTCCGTAGCGAAACAAACCGATAGGATCCGCCTCATGCGCCGTTCCAAAATCGTCTGCACACTCGGTCCCGCCGTCGACTCCCACGACCAGCTCGTCGCTCTGATCGAGGCCGGCATGAGCGTGGCACGCTTCAACTTCAGTCACGGCAGCCACGAGGAGCACCAGGATCGTTACAACCGGGTCCGCAAGGCCGCCGCCGAGACCGGCCGCGCGATCGGCGTGCTCGCCGACCTCCAGGGTCCGAAGATCCGACTGGCCAAGTTCGCCGAGGGTCCGGTCGAGCTGGTCCGCGGGGACGAGTTCACGATCACCGCGGAGGACGTCCCCGGTGACAAGTCGGTCTGCGGTACGACCTACAAGGGCCTGCCCGGCGACGTCGCCAAGGGCGACCCGATCCTGATCAACGACGGCAACGTCGAGCTGAAGGTCGTCGCGGTCGAGGGCCCCCGGGTGAAGACCATCGTCATCGAGGGCGGCGTCATCTCCGACCACAAGGGCATCAATCTGCCCGGCGCGGCGGTCAACGTCCCGGCCCTGTCCGAGAAGGACGTCGACGACCTGCGGTTCGCCCTGCGGATGGGCTGCGACCTGGTGGCGCTCTCCTTCGTGCGGGACGCCAACGACATCAAGGACGTCCACAAGGTGATGGACGAGGAGGGCCGCCGGGTCCCCGTCATCGCCAAGGTCGAGAAGCCGCAGGCCGTCGAGCACATGGAGGGCGTCGTCATGGCGTTCGACGGTGTGATGGTCGCCCGTGGCGACCTGGCCGTCGAGTACCCCCTGGAGAAGGTCCCGATGGTGCAGAAGCGCCTGGTGGAGCTCTGCCGGCGGAACGCCAAGCCGGTGATCGTCGCGACCCAGATGATGGAGTCGATGATCACCAACTCGCGGCCGACGCGCGCCGAGGCGTCCGACGTCGCCAACGCGATCCTGGACGGCGCGGACGCGGTCATGCTGTCGGCCGAGTCCAGCGTGGGCGCGTACCCGGTCGAGACGGTCAAGACGATGTCGAAGATCGTCGTCGCCGCCGAGGAGGAGCTGCTCTCCAAGGGCCTGCAGCCGCTGGTGCCGGGCAAGAAGCCGCGTACCCAGGGCGGTTCGGTGGCCCGCGCGGCCTGCGAGATCGCGGACTTCCTGAACGGCAGGGCGCTGGTCGCCTTCACCAAGTCCGGTGACACGGCCCGCCGGCTCTCCCGCTACCGTGCGGCGCAGCCCATCCTGGCCTTCACCACGGACGAGTCCACCCGCAACCAGCTCGCGCTGAGCTGGGGTGTCGAGGCCCACATCGTGCCGCACGTGGACAACACGGACGCGATGGTCGACCTGGTCGACGGCGAGCTGCTGAAGCTGGGCCGCTACAACGACGGCGACACCATGGTCATCACGGCCGGCTCACCCCCCGGCATCCCGGGCACGACCAACATGGTGCGGGTGCACCACGTCGGCGGCGGCGCGCGCGACTGACCCGCCCGGCACCCGCGAGCACGACTGTGGGCCGCATTCCTGAGATCCTCAGGAATGCGGCCCACAGTTCTGCGCGGCTCCCGGATGGTCGACTGGTGCCGTGGCAGGCAACGTTCGCCCGTCAACGAGCGGCGTGCGGTGCGTGCTCTCGGCGTGCCGGCCGGAAGCCCTCGTACTGGACGTACTCGGGCTTTCGGGCGGTGCGGGGAGAGCGCGAGCCGGGCGTCGCGACGGGGTGAACGTTGCCTGTCGGGGCGCTAGTTGTTGCCGCCGGTGAAGTAGTTGTGCAGCCCGGGGACCTTGAGCGAGCCGCCGAACTGGCCGGCCTGGGTCACCTTGACCTTGGTGAAGAAGGCGAAGGGAACGTTCAGCGGAGGTGGTGTCTCCGGGCTGAACGTCACCGGGATGAGACCGAAGAGGTTGCCCTTCAGCTCCTCCGTGTACATCGTCACCGTGCCGTTGCGGATGGTGGACTTGGAGCCCTTACGCGCCTCGACATGGGCCGTCGTACCGGCCGGACCGACGGTCTTCTGGTGGAGGTTGTCGATGTCGATGGAGCTCGCGGTGAACTTCAGCGCCTTCTTGACGGTGCCGTCGTACGTCTTCACCTCGACGATGCCCTTGTAGTCGAGCCCGCTGAGCGTGAGCATCGAACTCTCCAGGATCCACGGGTCGTTCGGGAGCAGCGGGATGCCCGTCTCCAGATCGGCCGCGGCGAGCGCCTCCGGGTCGGCGGTCGGACACGGGAAGCGCTCCTTGGCGCCGTCCGGGATGTCCTCGTCCTTCTTGGCGTCGAGCCCCTTGACGCTGTCGTCGAGCTCCTCGACCGTCCTGCCGGCCCTGCCCGCGGCTTCGCGGATCGCGGAGGCGGTCTTGTCGGCCGTCTCCTTCGCGGCGTCCGCGGCCTCCTCCGTGGCCTTCTCCGTGGCCTTCTCGACGGGCTTGTCGGCCGTGTCGGTCCCCGAGGGCTTCGGGGTCGCGGTGCTCGCGCTCGGGGACGGGCTCGCCGTCTCCTTGTCCGGTCCGTCGAAGAGGTCCCTGAGCGCGTCGCCGACGCCCAGCGGGTCGAGCGGGTTCCTCGTCCGGGTGGGGGTGGGCGAGGCACTCGGCGTGGCTGCGGGTGCGTCGGCCGCGGCGGCCTTCGCCTTCGGCTCGGCCTCGTCGCTCGCGGACGGGGTCGTCGAGGGCTTCGGGGTCGCCGCGTCACCCTGGTCACCGGAGTCGGTGGCGGACGGGGACGGGCTCGGCGACTTCGAGGCGGACGGCGAGGGCTCCTCGCTCGGCTCGTCGGAGCGGGTCACACAGGGGCCGGGCGCGAAGGGAATGTCCGAACTGTCGTCGGCCAGCGCGAGCTTGGGGGTGAGCCCCATGCCCACGAAGACGGCCGTCGGCATCGCGGCGAGCGCGAACGCCTTGCCCGCGGGAATGTGCAGCTTCGTCAGCAACGACTTCCTGGGAGCCGCGTGGCGCGGCCCGCTTCTCGTACCGAGGCCCTCCCCGGCCGAGTTCAGCTCCGTCTCGTCACCCCGCACGATGCCTCCCGCCGTCGACCTCGACTGTCGTGTCGTACTGCTCCGGCTGCTGGGGCACCGCTGCCGTGCTGTGGAACCCGGGTCCGGACTCCTGCGTCCCGGGGCCGCTCTCCCCGGACTTCTCCCCCGCCGCACCGGACGGCACGAGCTCGGGCTCGGACGGCGGTTCGCCCGGAGCCCAGGAGACGGAGAGCGCTCCGCCCAGCAGGGCGAACAGGAAGCCGATCAGGAATCCGCCGATGTTGGCGACCGGTATGGAGATCAGCGCCAGCAGGATCGCGGCGACTCCGGCGAACACCCTCACGATGTGGTGGAACCACATCGTGAGGCCCAGCGTGATCAGCAGGACCCCGATGATCAGCGATCCCGCACCGGCGGTCGTGGACATCGCCAGCGTGACGTTGCCGAGGTGCATGTTGGCGTACGGAAAATACGCGATGGGTAGACCACCCACCATGGTGAACAGGCCCGCCCAGAACGGCCGGTTACCCCGCCAGGTGCGGAATCTCCGCCAGAAGACGCGGAGGTAGTGCTCGTTCTGCCCTGTGGACTCGGGGCTCATGGAAAACAGCTCCCTGGAACCGGTACTGCTGTGAGAAGAGAAAAGGTGGGCGGCCGGAGTCCGCTCGGGAGCGCTCCGGCCACCCGGCGGGTGCTTAGTAGCACTCCTTGACGCCACTGTGCAGCCGCAGGCTCAGGTTGCTGAGCTTGAAGGTGCCGGCGGTGGTCGCCCATGCCGTCTGCTTCACGTTGGTCAGCGTCGCCGACTCGGCGCGCTGCGCGAAACCGTTCGGGTTGACCTTCTTCTCGGTACCGGACTGGATGCCGGGCTTGCCGACGTCGCCCGCGGCGACACCGATGTCTATGTGCTCGAAGTACGCGTCGGCGTCGAGCTCGGCGACATCGAGGTACAGGTTGGTCGCCTTGACCGGCTTCTTCGGGTTCGTACCCGCGTTCAGCTGCAGCGTGACGTTGCCGAGGCCGAACGGAAGGTTCGGAGTGACCACCGACTGGCACATGTTGGTGATCGTGGCATCGCTGAAGCCGGACACGGCCACGGCGTGCGCCGCATCGTCGCCCTTGAGGTCCTTGCCGGTAGCAACGCTGCCGTACTGGACGAAGTCATGGCCGACGAGCTTGTCCGCACGCACCTTGAAGCTCTGGCCGGACACGCTGAAGGACGCCGCGAGGGCACCCTGCGCGAGACCGACACCCACCGCCGCGGTCGCGACGACGCTCGGCACCATGACCAGAGCGAAACGCTTCCATCTGGTGCCGCCACGAACCTGGGAACTCATATTTTTTTCCTCCTTCTCGGACGTACATCTCCGGTCCGGGCCTGGCCCGTCCTGGGATGGGAGAAGTGCTACGTCCTCGGCAAGGAGAGCGCCTGCGGACGGAGGCATGAACCGCGTCCGAATCACCGGCGATCACCCCCGAGCGACAACCACTGGCCACGCATGCGCGCAGCCTGCTCGGACAGGCCCTGCCGGACGGCAGGAACCCCCCTGTCCGGAGCCGGCGCCACTGCCGCCGGCCCACTCGGTGGGGACCCAACGGGGCCGCCGCGCCGACTGGCAGCCGGGCTGGCGTTATTGGACCGAGCGTGGCCGATCGTGGTGCATTCCCGCCCGTGGCACAAGGGGGTTCGTTACTCGCTAGTAACGGCCCGATAACCGATGCGCGACCGGCTGATACCACCCGGCCACACAGGGTGGCGCCGACCCGAAGGACAAAGGGAGGATCAGGTCGCCAATACGGACAGATCCCGGTGAGTGATTTACTGCGAGTAACAGGCCCCTGCTTTATCAAGATTTGGTAAAGCAGGGGCGTCTCTTATCGCCCGCTCGCGAAAACGGCCGCGCTGCCCGGGAGGGCACCGCGACCGCTTGTCACATCAGAACAAGACCCGCGCCAGCGCCGTACGCGCGGCGACGACCCGCGGGTCGTCGGGGCCGATCACCTCGAACAGTTCCAGCAGCCGCACCCGTGCGGTGTCCCGGTCGTCGCCGAAGTTGCGCCGCACCGTCTCGACGAGCCGGCCGAAGGCGTCCTCGACATGACCGCCGACCAGATCCAGATCGGCGGCGGCGAGCTGCGCGGTGACATCGGCCGGGTTCGCGGCGGCGTCCTCGCGGACCCGCTGCGCGTCCATGTCCTTGACGCGGGAGAGGAGTTCGGCCTGGGCGAGGCCGAGCTTGGCCTCCGTGTTGGCCGGGTCGTCGGACAGGACGTTCCGGTACGCCTGGACGGCACCGGCGAAGTCGTCGGCGTCCAGCGCCCGGACGGCTGCTTCGAGCAGGGCGTCGTACGGCCCTGCGGGCGCCTCGGCCGGAGCCTGCTCGGCCCCCTCGGCGTCCTGGTCGACCACGATGCCGGTGAGCCCGAACCGCTCCTCGCCGACCTGGATCAGCTGGTCCAGCGTCTGCCGGATCTGGGCCTCGGGGGCCGCGCCCTGGAAGAGCGGGAGGGCCTGCCCGGCGACGACGGCGAAGACCGCCGGGATGCCCTGGATACCGAACTGCTGCATCAGCATCTGGTTGGCGTCGACATCGACCTTGGCCAGCACGAAACGGCCCTTGTACTCCAGGGCCAGGCGCTCCAGGAGCGGGCCCAGCTGCTTGCACGGCTCGCACCACTCGGCCCAGAAGTCGATGACGACCGGGACCTCGGCGGAGCGCTGGAGGACATCGTTCTCGAAGCCCGCCTCATCGACATCGATCACCAGGGCGGAGGGCGGTACGGCACCGCCGCCACCCTGCCGGGCGGCCTCGGCACGGGCCTGCTCCGCCTTCACCTTGGCCTCGCCGGCCGCCTTCACCGCGGCGAGGTCGACGACGCCGCTCATGGACATGTTCCTAGGCTGCATACGTACATCCTCCCCCCTCGGCGCACCGATCCGGAAAGCGATACGGAAACCGCGCCCGTCCGCCGTCCCCGCCGGAGTGCGGGGTGCACGGACAGACACGGTCCGAGGGCCCCTGAAAGACCCGTTCCGGCACCGGGTCCCCACCCGGTGCCTGTGGCTGTCAATCGGTTGCGGCGTCACGACGGCATGGCCGTCGTCCTTACGCTACGACCCGTAGCGTAACTGCCCGGCACCCCTCGCGCACAGGCGCGTTCGGTGATCTGTCTCACGGCGATCGGGGCCGGTCCGTTCTACTTACTGACCGGTATGGTCACGGCATGCTGAGCCGCGGCAACCCCAAACCCCTTCGTACGGGACGGCCGCGCAGTGCCGCGGCCGATGCAGCGATCCTGGAGGCGACCAGAGCCTCCCTCGTCGACCTCGGCTGGTCGAAGCTGACGATGGGCGATGTGGCGACGCGGGCCGGGGTCGCCAAGACGACCCTGTACCGGCGGTGGGCGGGCAAGAACGAGCTGGTCGTGGACGCCGTCGCGGTTCTCTTCGACGAGCTGGAGATGCCCGATCTGGGCAGCCTGTCGGCCGATGTGCAGGCGATGGTGCTGCAGTTCGCCGCGCTGCTGGAACGACCGGAGACCCGTACCTCGCTGATGGCAGTGGTCGCGGAGTCGACGCGCGACGAGGCGCTGCGCGCCCGGATCCGCGGCTCGATCGTGGACCGGCAGAAGCGGCTGGTGCTCCAGGGCCGCCAACGGGCCCAGGAGCGCGGGGAGTTGCCCGTCGAGAAGGACGAGGAGGCGGCGTCGGCGACCGCCGATCTGATCTTCGATGTGATCGCCGGCGCGGTCGTGCACCGGGCACTGGTGAGCGCCGAGCCCGTCGATGCCGACTGGGCCCGGCGCTTCACCGCACTGCTGCTGGCGGGGCTGGAGACGGCGGACAACGCCCAAGGGCCGCCTTCCAGGACCTGCCGTCAGAAGCCGGGCGGCTCCGTGTAGGTGCCCCACTCCTCGCGCAGGACACCGCAGATCTCACCAAGGGTCGCCTCGGCCCGCACCGCGTCGAGCATCGGCGCGATCATGTTGGAGCCGTCGCGGGCGGCGGCCAGCATCGCGTCCAGCGCAGACTTCACCCGGGTGTCGTCCCGGGCGTCCTTGCGGGCGCCGAGCACCCGGACCTGCTCGCGCTCGACCTCGTGGCTGACCCGCAGGATCTCCAGGTCGCCGGTGACCGAGCCGTGGTGGACGTTGACGCCGACGACCCGCTTGTCGCCCTTCTCCAGCGCCTGCTGGTAGCGGAAGGCGGACTCGGCGATCTCGCCGGTGAACCAGCCGTCCTCGATGCCGCGCAGGATGCCGGAGGTGATGGGCCCGATGGGGTGCTGCCCGTCCGGGTGGGCCCGGGTTCCGCGCTCCTTGATCTGGTCGAAGATCTTCTCGGCGTCGGCCTCGATCCGGTCGGTCAGCTGCTCGACGTACCAGGAACCGCCCAGCGGGTCGGCCACGTTGGCGACACCGGTCTCCTCCATCAGCACCTGCTGGGTGCGCAGCGCAATCTCGGCGGCCTGCTCGGAGGGGAGTGCGAGGGTCTCGTCGAGGGCGTTGGTGTGCAGCGAGTTGGTGCCGCCGAGGACCGCGGAGAGCGCTTCGACCGCCGTCCGTACGACGTTGTTGTACGGCTGCTGGGCGGTGAGCGAGACACCGGCGGTCTGGGTGTGGAAGCGGAGCCACTGCGCCTTGTCGGTCCTGGCCCCGTAGGTCTCCTTCATCCAGCGGGCCCAGATCCGGCGGGCCGCGCGGAACTTGGCGATCTCCTCGAAGAAGTCGAGGTGCGCGTCGAAGAAGAAGGAGAGGCCGGGCGCGAAGATGTCGACGTCCAGACCGCGGGAGAGGCCGAGCTCCACGTAACCGAAGCCGTCGGCGAGAGTGTACGCGAGCTCCTGCGCGGCCGTCGCCCCGGCTTCTCGGATGTGGTAGCCGGAGACGGAGAGCGGCTTGTAGGCGGGGATGTCGCGGGCGCAGTGCTCCATCAGGTCGCCGATGAGGCGCAGATGGGGCTCGGGCTGGAAGAGCCACTCCTTCTGCGCGATGTACTCCTTGAAGATGTCGGTCTGGAGCGTGCCGTTCAGCACGCCCGGGTCGACTCCCTGGCGCTCGGCGGCGACCAGGTACATGCAGAAAACGGGCACGGCCGGGCCGCTGATCGTCATGGACGTCGTGACGTCGCCGAGCGGGATGTCCTTGAAGAGGACCTCCATGTCGGCGGCGGAGTCGATGGCCACGCCGCAGTGCCCGACCTCGCCGAGCGAACGGGGGTCGTCGGAGTCCCGGCCCATCAGCGTCGGCATGTCGAAGGCGACGCTGAGCCCGCCGCCGCCCGCGGCGAGGATCATCTTGTAGCGCTCATTGGTCTGCTCGGCGTTGCCGAAGCCGGCGAACTGGCGGATGGTCCAGGTCCGGCCGCGGTAGCCCGTGGGGTGGAGCCCCCGGGTGAAGGGGTACTCGCCGGGCCAGCCGATCCGCTCGAACCCCTCGTACGTGTCCCCGGGGCGGGGGCCGTACACGGGCTCCACCGGATCCCCGGAGAGTGTGGTGAAGTCCGCGTCACGCTTGCGGGCCTTGTCGTAACGGGCCTGCCAGCGTCGGCGGCCTTCCTCGATCGCGTCAGCGTCCATACCATCGAATTTACTAGGACGTCCTAGTAAATGTCGATGGCAAACCGCCCGGTGCTTTCGCACGGGGCGGTTCGGGCGGCGCGGACCGGGGTCCGGCCGGGTCAGGCCTCGGCGGTCGCGGGGGCGCCGTCGACGATCAGCGGCTCGACCTCGCGGACGACCTTGCGCTCGACGAAGAACGCGGCCGTCGGGATGGTGCCGGAGACCAGCACCCAGAGCAGCTTGCCCATCGGCCACTTCGCCTTGGAGCCGAGGTCGAAGGCGAAGATCAGGTAGATGATGTAGAGCACACCGTGGATCTGGGAGACGACGAGCGTCAGATCCTTGCCCATGTCGAAGCCGTACTTGAAGACCATGCAGGTGCAGAGCACCAGCAACATGACGGCGGTGACGTAGGCCATCACCCGGTACCGGGTCAGCACACTGCGTTTCATGGCATCGAGCGTAACCGGAGGGCCGGGGCGATCTTGCAGCGGGCCGGGCTCTCGAAGCGCCGTTCTACGCCCCGCGCCTTTTCCGCTACGCCTCTTCGAAATCCTGGGCGGCGATCCGCAGCGGGCGCAGCATGGCGAAGATCTCCGCGCACTCCTCGGCGTCGTACACACCGAGCCCGAACTCCATGCCGACCAGGTCCTTGGTCGCCGCCTCGACGACCTCGCGGCCCTTCTCGGTGATGGAGGCGAGGGTGCCGCGGCCGTCGTTGGGGTTGGGGCGCTTGGCGACCAGGCCGGAGCGCACCAGCCGGTCCACGGTGTTGGTGACGGAGGTGGGGTGGACCATGAGCCGCTCGCCGATCTTGGACATCGGCAGCTCACCGGCCTTGGAGAAGGTGAGCAGCACCAGCGCCTCGTACCGCGCGAAGGTCAGTCCGTACGGCTTGACGACCGCGTCGACTTCGGCGAGCAGGATCTGCTGGGCGCGCATGATCGAGGTGATCGCCGCCATCGAGGGCACGGGGCCCCAGCGCTGCTGCCAGAGTTCGTCGGCGCGGGCGATGGGATCGAAGGGGAGACTGAGCGGCTTCGGCACGGCAACGACCTTACCCACTGGTCATATGCCGGTCAGCCTTGTCTCGAACTTCGGTCCGAATACTGTGGGCGGGGGCGGTCCTCCGGACCTCCAGGACGAGCAGCAGCACGCACAGGGCGCCCACCGCGCCGGCTCCGGCGACCGCCTGGTGCACGGGGAGGAACTCGGCGGCGAGCCCGGCGAGGGCCATGCCGGAGCACGGCCGGCGGGAATGAGGCGAGCCCCCGGCCGGGGGCTCGTCACTGGGGCGTCGCGGGGCGGGGCGTCAGTCCGCGAGGTACCGCTCGACCGTCTCGACCTTGGAGGTCAGTCCGTCGGTGACACCGGGGCGGATGTCGGCCTTCAGTACGAGGGAGACGCGTCCGGCGCGAGCCTCGACGGCGGCGACGGCCCGCTTGACGACGTCCATGACCTCGTCCCATTCACCTTCGATGGAGGTGAACATGGCGTCCGTGCGGTTGGGCAGGCCGGACTCGCGGACGACCCGGACGGCGTCGGCGACGTACTCACCGACGTCCTCGCCGACTCCCAGCGGGCTGACCGAGAACGCGACGATCACGCGCTGACCACGCCTTCGCGGCGGGCGCGGGCGGCGATGACGCCGTCGGCCTCGTAGCGCTTGAGCAGCTTGTCGCCGTACAGACCGCCGAACGGCACCAGTGCGAGCAGGAAGAAGAACGCCACGCGCTTCAGCGGCCACTTGGTCTTGGACCAGACGTCGAGCAGCAGGACGGCGTAGATCACGAAGAGCACGCCGTGCACGATGCCGAGCGGCATCATCAGGAAGTCGATGTCGGAGACCCGGCTGAGGACCGAGCCGAAGATGATCAGCGCGGGGAAGGAGATCGCCTCGGGAATCGAGATGAGGCGCAGCCGGTGCAGGGCGGTGGCGGTCTTGATGTCCACGGGGGCACCTTCGGTGGGAGGACGGTGACAGCTTGTGAATACAGGCACAAGCCCGCCCCATTGTGGCATCGCCGTGTGCTGCGCTCGGCGCCGGGGGGCCGGTGCGCCGCCGGGGATACGTCCCGGTTGCGTACACATCCGGTACCGGATGCGTATCAGGGGCGGTTCAGGGGGCCGGATCCTCCTTCGGCCCCTGTCCCGGCCGGGGGTCTGCCGTTAACGTCGCTCCGTGGCAAAGTTCCGACTCCAAGGCAGCAGAACGCTCGCCGTCGACCTGGCCGGCGACGCCGTCAAGGCGAAGAACGGCTCGATGGTCGCCTACGACGGCCGGATGACGTTCAAGAAGACGACCGGTGGCGGTGACGGGCTGCGCGGCATGGTGACCCGGCGCCTGACCGGCGAGCAGATGTCCGTGATGGAGGTGACCGGCCAGGGCACCTGCTACTTCGCGGACCGCGCGAGCGAGATCAGTCTCGTCTCGCTGCATGGCGACAAGCTCCACGTCGAGGCGAGCAATCTGCTGTGCGCCGACGCCGGTCTGCGCACCGGCACCACCTTCACCGGCCTGCGCGGCGGTGCGAGCGGCAACGGCCTGTTCACCACCACGGTCGAGGGCACCGGCCAGGTGGCGATCATGTCGGACGGCTCGGCGGTGGCGCTGCGGGTCTCGGCCCAGTACCCGCTGTTCGTCGATCCCGGCGCCTACATCGCCCACCAGGGCAACCTCCAGCAGCACTTCCAGTCCGGGGTGAACTTCCGGACGCTGATCGGCGAGGGTTCCGGGGAGTCCTTCCAGATCCGGTTCGAGGGCGAGGGCGTCGTCTACGTCCAGCCGAGCGAGCGCAACACCCTCGGGGGCGATGTCTGATGCCGTTCCGCGAGATCAACTCGAAGATGGTCGAGGCGACGGTGGTTCCCGGCCAGAAGATGTACAGCCAGCGGGGCGCGATGCTCGCCTACCGCGGCGAGGTGTCGTTCACGCCGAGCATCCAGGGCGGCCAGGGCGGCGTGATGTCGATGATCGGCCGGCGGGTGGCGGGCGAGGCGACCCCGCTGATGACGGTCGAGGGCAGCGGAACGGTGATGTTCGGCCACGGCGGCCACCACATCCAGGTGATCAACCTGACCGGCGACACCCTGTACGTGGAGGCCGACCGGCTGCTCGCCTTCGACGGGACGCTCCAGCAGGGCACGATGTTCATGGGCTCGCAGGGCGGCGTGATGGGCATGGTGCGCGGCCAGGTGACCGGGCAGGGCCTGTTCACCACCACACTCAAGGGTCACGGCGCGGTCGCGGTGATGGCCCACGGCGGGGTGATCGAGCTGCCGATCACCCCGGGCCGCGATGTGCATGTGGACCCGCAGGCGTACGTCGCGCACCACGGCGACGTACGGAACAAGCTCTCGACCGCGCTCGGCTGGCGCGACATGGTGGGGCGCGGCTCCGGCGAGGCGTTCCAGCTGGAGCTGAGCGGAAACGGCGCGGTGTACGTCCAGGCCTCGGAGGAGAAGCTGTGAGCACACCCGTGGTCTTCGACCCGATGACGCTGCCGTCGGACGACAACGTCAATTCGTACACCTTCTGCGTGGAGCTCAAGGGGAGCCAGTGGTTCCTGCAGAAGGGCAAGATGGTCGCCTACTACGGGCGGATCGATTTCAACGGCATCGGTCACGGCCGCTTCGAGCGGCTGCTCCGTACGAGCTTCCACTCGCCGCTGCACACGAGCGACTGGGTGGTGGCCGAGGGCAGCGGCAAGATGCTGCTCGCGGACCGGGCCTTCGACGTGAACTCCTACGACCTGGACGACGGGAATCTGACGATCCGGTCGGGCAATCTCCTCGCGTACCAGCCGTCGCTGGCACTCAAGCAGTCGATCGTGCCGGGGTTTGTGACCCTGATCGGTACGGGGAAGTTCGTGGCCGCCTCCAACGGCCCGGTGGTCTTCATGGAGCCGCCGCTGCGGGTCGACCCGCAGGCCCTGGTGGGCTGGGCGGACTGCCCCTCGCCGTGCCACCACTACGACCACGGCTACATGACGGGCGTACTGGGCGGGCTGCGGTCGCTGACGGGCCTCGGGGGCACCTCGGGCGAGGAGCACCAGTTCGAGTTCGTCGGCGCGGGCACGGTGCTGCTCCAGTCGACGGAGATCCTGATGGCCGAACAGCCGACGGGTGCGGTGCCGGGTCAGGCCGGGGTCCCGGGTGGCGGGAGTCAACCTGGCGCCACACCCCGCATGCCCGGTCAGCTCGGGGACCTCCAGCGTCGCTTCGGTTTGTGACCGGTACTCTGCGGAATGTGACGCCGAACGTCCGCACCCCGCTCCCGGACCCCTCTGCGGACGGGTGCCGACCGTCACGCCCCCTCACTTCGTCCGGCTTTCAACTTCTTAGGTAGAATCCAAATATGGAGACCGAGACGGCCACTCGCTGGCTGAACGACGCGGAGCAGTGCGCCTGGCGCACCCACCTGGACGTCAGCAGGCTGCTGATGCACCAGCTGGAGAAGGATCTCCAGCCGTTCGGCCTGACCAACAACGACTACGAGATCCTGGTCAACCTCTCGGAGTCGGACGACCAGCGCATGCGGATGAGCGACCTCGCCGCCGCGACGCTGCAGTCCAAGAGCAGGCTCTCGCACCAGATCACCCGCATGGAGACCGCGGGCCTGGTCCGCCGGGAGAACTGCGAGTCCGACCGGCGCGGTCTGTACGCGGTCCTCACCGAGGACGGCGCGGAGACGATGCGCAGGGTGGCACCGCACCATGTGGCCTCGGTCCGCAAGCACTTCATCGACCTGCTGACACCGGAGGCCCTGGCGAACCTGCACGCGGCACTGACTCCGGTCGCGGAACACCTCCGGGGACGACGCGGCAAGGTGTGACCCGGCACCGGGCGGCGTTCAGCGGGCTCCGGGCAGCCAGAGCTCGAACCGGGCGCCGCCCTCCCGCGCACCGTCCACCGTCAGCCGCCCGCCGTGCCGGACGGCCACGTCCCGGGCGATGGCCAGGCCCAGGCCCGCGCCGCCGTCGTCCCGGGTGCGGGCGTCGTCGAGCCGTACGAAGCGCTCGAAGATCCGCTCACGCTCCTTCGGCGGCACTCCCGCCCCGTCGTCGCTGACGGCGACGACCACACCGCCCCGTTCCGCCGCGCGCACCGAGACCGTCACCGTGCTGCGCGCATGGCGCTCGGCGTTGTCCAGCAGATTGCCGATCACCCGCGCCAACTGACCGCGCGAACCGGCCACTTCGAACCGCCCCGACTCCGCCCCGGAGTCCGGTACCGAGACCGTCACCGCGATCCGGTCCCCGGTGCGCTGCGAGACCTCCTCACGGACCAGCGCGCCCAGGTCCAGCGCCGCGAGGCCCGGCCGCTCCCCCGCGTCCAGCCTGGCCAGCAGCAGGAGATCGGCGGCCAGCGCCTGGAGGCGTACGGTGTCGGCGACCGCGCCCGGCACGTCGAGCAGTTCCGGGTGGGCCGCGCCCACCTCCAGCTGGGTGCGCAGCGAGGCGATCGGGCTGCGCAGTTCGTGCGAGGCGTCCGCGACGAACCGCCGCTGCCGCTCCACGGAGGCCTCCAGAGCGGTGAGCGTCTCATTGGTCGTACGGGCCAGCCGGGCGATCTCGTCGCGCGAGCCGGGCTCCGGCACCCGTCGGCTCAGATCCTCGGAGGCGGTGATCGCGGCCATCTCTCGCCGGATGCCCTCGACCGGGCGCAGCGCCCGCCGGGTCACCAGCCAGGTCACTCCGGCGACGACGAGCAGCAGTACCGGCAGCCCGATCAGCATCGCGCCGCGCACCGTGCCCACGGCCTCCTGCTCGGCGGCCAGCGGGGCGCCCGCGTGGACGGTCAGGGTCACCCCGGCGGGGGTCGTCGCCTGAACGGACGCGAAACGGTAGTCGGCCGTCTCGCCGTCGACGGTGGCGGTGCCGTTGCCGAAGTCCGGTTCGTCGGAGTCGACTTCACCGCGGCCGGGGGCGGGGGTGCTGTGATCGTCGTCGTCATCGCTTGCGTCGTCACCCCCGTTGTCGTCTCCGCTCCCGCCGGACTCCCCGGCGGTCGGTGACGGGACCGGTGTGACCCGGTCGGAGCCGGTGCCGGAGATCGCCTGGAGGTCCTTGGAGACGGCGACCACCCGGCCGTCCTCGTCGGTCACCTGGACCGGATGGTCCTCCTCGTCGTGCATCTCCAGCCGGTCGTACGGCACGCCGAGGGCCAGCTGCCCGGCCACTTCCCGGGCCACCACCTCGGCCTGCAGCCCCGCCTGGTCGGTGAGGTTGGCGCGCAGGACGAGGAGCACGGAGAGCCCGGCGCCGATCAGCGCGACGGCGACCACCACGGTGGCGCCGAGCGCGGCCCTGGCCCGTACCGATCTCACAGCGCCTCCAGCCGGTATCCGGCGCCGCGCACCGTGCGGATGGCGGCCGCGCCGAGCTTGCGGCGCAGCGCGCTCACGTACACCTCGACGATGTTCGGGTCGCCGTCGTAGGCGAAGTCCCAGACGTGTTCGAGGATGTCCGCCTTGCTCACCACCTGTCCGGACCGCAGCGCGAGCTGCTCCAGCACCGCGAACTCCTTGGACGTGAGGGTGATTTCGGCTTCGCCGAGGTGGACGCGGCGGGCGGCGGTGTCCATGCGCAGGGCACCGACGGTGACCACCGGCGAACCGGAGCCGCCGCCCCGGCGCCGCAGCAGCGCCCGGATCCTCGCCACCAGCACGACGTACGAGAAGGGCTTGGTCAGGTAGTCGTCGGCGCCGGTGTCGAGGCCTTCCGCCTCGTCGTACTCCCCGTCCTTCGCCGTCAGCATCAGGATCGGCATCTCGTGTCCGGCGGCGCGCAGGGCGGCGCAGACGCGGTAGCCGTTCATCCCTGGCAGCATGATGTCGAGGACGACGAGGTCGTACACGCCCTCGGCGGCCCGGTGCAGCCCTTCGAGTCCGTCGTGGACCACGTCCACGGCGAAGCCCTCGGCGGTGAGCCCCGCAGCCAGGGCCGTCGCGAGCCGCTTCTCGTCCTCCACGATCAACAGGCGCATGTACACAGGGTCGCAAACCGAATCTGAAGACGCCTTCAGGTGGCTTCAGGCTGCGTTCAGCATCACCCCGGCAATGTGGTCCTCGTCGAACCGGCCGCCCGATCGGGGAGGAACCCTCATGAAGCGCAAGATCGTCATCGCCGCCGTCACCGCAGCCGTGCTCGCCGGCGGCGGGGCCGCCACGGCTGTCGCCGTCGCGGACGACGACAGCCACGACAGCGAGACCCGGTCCAGTGTGCAGCGCGGTGACACCGCCCAGGTCGACGTGGCGGAAGCGGTCGCGGCCGCCGTCAAGGCCGTCCCGGGCACGGTCACCGAGGCCGAGCTGGACGACGAGGACGGCGGGCTCGTCTGGGAGCTCGACGTGTACGGCTCCGACAAGTCCTGGCACGACGTGACGGTGGACGCGGGCAACGGCAAGGTGCTCGGCAAGCACGTCTCCGACGATGACGACGACCGCGACCGGCACGCACCCCGTTCGGCCCCGGTGTCGCTGGACGCGGCGGTCGACGCCGCGCTGAAGGCGAGCCCCGGGACCGTGACGTCGGTCGACCTGGAGGACCACGACAACGGCAGCGGCGGCGCGACGCACTGGGAGGTCGACGTCCGGGGCAAGGACGGCAAGCAGCACGAGCTGAACGTCGACGCGGGCACGGGCACGGTGACGGCGGACCGGCCGGACGACGGGGACGACGACTAGTAGCGCTCAGGGCGTGTAGACGGAGATGACCGTCCCGTCGTCGAAGCCCAGGAACATCGCGTCGCCCCGGGCAATGTACGAGATCGATGCCGGGTCGTGCCGGGCGCCCTCCCCGCCGGGCCACTTCGAGGGGAGGCGCGAGCCCGCGTCTTCCGCCTCTCCCATGGAGGCCATGGCGAACGCGACGATCCCGTTCTCTTCCACGACAACGGCCTTGTCACCGGCCACGGCCAGCCCGCCCCCGTCGCCCAGCGCCTCGCCACCGTCGTACGACGCCCAGTACTGCTTCCCGTCGGCCAGGCCGAACGCGTACACCCGCGTCCGGCCGCTCACGACGACCTTGCCGTCGTGTGACACGACGGGCCGGTAGGCGATGTCCACGCCGTCGGCGAGCGTGCGGCGGTTCTGCGGGGCCGTCACGTCGACGACCGTCAGGCCGTTCGAACCCGCGCAGAGCAGTTCCTCGCCCTTCAGGACCGGCGTACGGCAGGTGATGTCACCGGCACCGATGGCTGCCAGCCGTGCGCCGTCCGCGCCCTTGAGGACGGTGACGCCGTCTCCGACCGCGACGAGCCGGCCGTCCGCGAAGGAGAGTTCCGCTTCGGCCGCCGGGTCGTCCCACGGCTTGTCCCACTTGCGGGACTGCTCGCCGGTGAGCTGGTGGGCGAGGATCCGGGCCGCACCCGTGCCAGTGGCCTTCGTGGCGTAGTACAGCACTCCGTCCGACTGGACGGAGTCGGTCACCCCGGTCCCTTCGGGCAGCGGCTCCCGCCACTTCCGCGCACCGTCGTCCAGGCCGAGCGCCACCAGGGCACCGTCCTGGAAGGCGTAGACGGTGGTGCCGATGACGGCGGCCACCGAGGCCGGTCCGCTGTCCGCCCGGCCCGGCTCGGTCCGCCAGCGCTGTTCGCCGTCCGCGGCGTCCAGCACGGTGATGTGCCGCGGGCCGCCGCAGACCAGGGACGTGTCCGCCAGTACACACTCCACCGGCCCGTTCTCGATCTTGGCCTGCCAGGCCTTCCAGCCCGCCGGCTTCCTGGAGACATCGGTGGCGGCCGCTCCGAAGTCCCCGGTGTGCCCCGCGTCCGCGCCCGGAATGACGGCGGGCCCGGCCTCGGTCCGCGCGGCGCCCGAAGCGGATGCGGTCGGCTGCGCGCCACCGCCCGCGTTGTCGTCGCCTCCGCCGTCGCCCTCGAAGAGCCCCGGCAGCAGCACCGCGCCCAGCACCACGCACACCGCCGTGGCCGTTGCCGCCAACGCGATCCACAGCCCCTTGTCACCCCGCCGGTCCCCCGGTACGGCCACCGGCACGACGGGCGTCGGGGCGAGGGCGGGCCCGCCGGGGTGCGGGGCGGCGGGCGGGGCCGGCGGTACCGCGGCGGACGTCGCGGCCGCCTCCGCGACGGCGCGTGCACCCGCCGCGTGCGCGGCGAGCTGCCCCCGTACCGCTTCCGTCCAGGGGAAGGCTCCTCGGGGCACAGGGGCCGGCAGCAGCAGCTCGGCCAGTTGCCGGGGCGTCGGCCGGGCCTCGGCCTCGCTGCGCAGGCACTGCTCGATGACCACGCGCAGCCGCGGGGGTACGCCGGAGAGTTCGGCCTCGCCCTGGGCGATCCGGAAGATCACGGCGGCCATGTCGGAATCGTCGAACGGGCCCCGTCCGGTCGCCGCGAAGGCGAGCACCGCGCCGAGACAGAAGACGTCCGACGCGGGTACGAGCGCCCGTGAGCCGTTGACGTGCTCGGGCGAGATGTAGCCGGGGCTGCCCACGACCACCCCGGTCCGGGTGAGCTGGGTGGCGTCGAAGGCCTGGGCGATCCCGAAGTCGATCACCTTCGGCCCGTCGGCGCCGAGCAGCACATTGCCCGGCTTGAGGTCGCGGTGGAGTACGCGTACGGCGTGCATGTCGGCGAGGGCGCGGGCGAGACCGGCGCCCATCTCGCGCACCACCGGCTCGGGCAGCGGCCCGCCGCGGATCACCGCCTCGGCGAGCGAGGGGCCGGGGACGTACTCGGTCGCCAGCCAGGGCAGCCGGCCGCTCGCGTCGCCGCCTACGAGGGATGCGGTGTGCGGGCTGCGTACGGCGCCGGCCGCGTCGATCTCGCGCCGGAAGCGGATCCGGAAGCCGTCGTCGAGGTCGAGATCGGCGCGCACGGTCTTCAGCGCGACCAGCCCGGCGAGCGGGTCCGGCGCACCGGCGGGACGGGCCAGATACACCTCGCCCATGCCGCCCGCGCCGAGCAGCCCGAGAAGCTGGTACGGGCCGATCAGCCGGGCTCTGCCGGGTGGAAGCGGCTCGATCACTGCGCGGTCCCCTCAAGCCTCAAGCGTTTCGTCGTTCATCCGGGCAGCGGTACGGAGACCGTGGTGCCGTCGTCGTACACGACGTGCACGACTCCGCCGACCGGCAGCACCTGCGGGTCGTTCAGTTCCTTGTCCAGCTCGATGCCGTTGGCCATGTCGTATTGCGGTGTGCGGCTCGGGCCCGGGGCGCCGGCCAGGCGGGTCCTGCCCAGTGCCCCCGGCGTGCCGTCGGGGCGGATCGGGACGGTGTACAGCGTCGTGCTGTCCGCCCAGACCACGGTGTCGGCGACGATCAACGCGTCGGAGGCCGGGTTGCTCATGCCCTCCTGCGCCTTTCCGGCGAGCGGGAACCTGCCGAGGGTCCGGCCGTTGTCGCGGCCGACGACGACGAGCTCCTCGGGCACGTCCGGCTCGTGTTCGCTGCTCCGGCGCAGGAGCATCACCCGGTCGCCGACCGCGGTGGGCGTCGCCTCGGCGACGAGCGCGGAGTCCACCGGCACCTTCCCCCGGGCCCTGAGCGTCCCGGCCGCGAACCGCAGCACGCTCATGTCGGTGCCGAAGCCGGAATCGCTGCCGTTGGAGGTGTAAGTGGCGCAGTAGGCGGACGCCCCCCGCAGCCGGAGATCTCCGCAGCTCTGGTCCGTGCCGTCGCCGCCCGCGGTGCCCAGCAGCGTGCCGTCCTTCGGGCGGTACGCCTTCGGCCCGCCCTCGCCGATCGCGTACACCACCTCGCCGTCGGTGGCGACCGGCCAGAAGTTGCCCCGCTCGGCCTTTGCCAGATCCTTCGGGGCCAGCGGCTCGTGCCACTTCCGGGTGCCGGTCCTCAGGTCGTACGCGGCGAGCTCGGCGTCCTCCGCCGACCAGGTGGTGGCGGCGAAGACCAGACCGTCGACGACCAGGGGCGCGCTCTCCAGGCCGTGCGCGCCGCCGGACCGGGTCTCCCAGCGGACCTTCCCCGTGCGGGCGTCCAGCGACTGCAGCCGGTCACCGGCGGCGAGCAGCACGGTGTCGTCGTGGACGGTGGGGCGGGTGGCGCCGGCCGGCATGAAGAACTGGCCGGTCGGCCCCCAGCCCGCCACCTTCGAGGTCTCCCCGGTGTCCAGCGTCCACATCCGGTGCCCGTCCGCCGCCGACAACGCCTCGTACGTGCCGTCCGCCTTCCGGCAGACCAGCACGTCCCGGCCCGTGGAGCAGCCGATCGGCGACCCGGTGAACTTCCCCTTCCAGGACTTCTTCCACCCCGCCGGACGGACGTCGCGGCCGTACGCAACCGTGCCCGAGGCGTCCGGGCCGCCGTTCTCGTCGACGCCCTCGACGATCCTGGCGTGCGGGGCCGGGCCTCCTCCGGGGGATGCCCGGCCGGGGGTGCCCCGGCCGTCGCGCCAGGCCAGGATTCCGCCTGTCGCCGCGCCCAGCACGATCAGCGCGGCGAGCGCGACGGCCAGGGCGCGCCGGGAGCGGCGCGGCGGCGGGGCCTGGGTGGTGCCAGGGGCGAGACCTGGGCCCTGGGTGGGCGCGCTGTGCGGGTCGGAGGCGACCGGCGGGGCCTGGACGGGGGCGGGGCCCTGGGTGGGCAGCTGATGGAGCGCGGGGCGGCTGTCGGAGGTCACCTCGGTCGGGGTGTAACCCGGCAGCAGCGGGCCGCCCAGCGCGACGACCCGGGCCAGTTCGCGCGCGTGCTCGGCGATGTGCTGCACCACCGGGTCCGGCCACCGGTCCGCCGCGCCGGGGTCGAGCAGCCCGGCGAGTTCGGCGGCGTCCGGGCGGGCGGCCGGGTCGGCCACCAGGCAGCGGTCCAGTACGGCCCGCAGCGCGTCCGGAACGTCGTCGAGATCGGCCTCGACGTACTTGACCCGGTAGAGCACGGCGGCGACCGGCCCGTCGCCGAAGGGGTCGCGTCCGGTGACGGCGTAGCAGAGCACGGAGGCGAGGCAGAAGATGTCCGAGGCGGGGACGACGCGTCCGCTGCCCGCCACGTGCTCCGGGGACATGAAGGACGGGCTGCCGACCATGCGGCTGGTGGTGGTGAGCGGGGTCGCGCCGGAGTCGCGGGCGATCCCGAAGTCGATCAGGCGGGGGCCGTCCGCCGCGAGCATGACATTGCCGGGCTTCACGTCGCGGTGGACGATCCCGGCCGCGTGCACGGCGGCCAGGGCGCGGGCGAGTCCGGCGCCGAGCATCCGCGCCTCGGCCTCGTTCATCGCGCCCGCCCGGCGGACGGCGGCGGACAGGTTCGGCCCGGCCACGTATCCGGTGGCGAGCCAGGGCACCTCGGCGTCGGCGTCCCCGTCGAGCAGCGGGGCGAGATGGGGTCCGGCGACGGACCTGGCGACGGTGATCTCGCGGCGGAAGCGGCTGCGGAATCCGGGGTCCTTGGCCACGTCGCGGCGGACGGTCTTGACGGCGACCGGTTCGCCGCCGCCGTCCCGGACGCCGAGGAAGACCTCCCCCATGCCGCCCGCGCCGAGCCTGGCCCGTATCCCGTACGGACCGATCCGTCTCGGCGAGTCCTCCCGCAGCGGCCCCAGCATGCGCCACTCCCCCCGTCGGTACGCATGAACGGCGGACACCCCGCGCGCGTGTCCGGCGGTAATCCTGCCACGGACACGTCATCCGCGGCAGCGCCGGACGGGACGGCCGGGAGAGACGGCCGGGCGGGTCCGGGAAGCGGCCCGCACGCCGCTCCCGGACCCGCCCGGCCGTCCTTTTCGGATCACTCCTCGCCGGTGAGTCCCGCCACCAGTTCGTCCGCCGCCGCGTACGGGTCGAGGCCGCCCGCCACGATGCGCTCGGCGAGCGCACCGAGGTGGCGGTCGCCGTGCAGATCGCCGATGCGCTCGCGCAGCCGTGTCACGGCGATGGTCTCGACCTCGTGGGCCGCACGCGCCGTGCGCCGCTCGGCGAGCACTCCGTGCTCCTCCATCCACGCCCGGTGCTTCTCCAGCGCCTCGACGACCTCGTCGATGCCCTCGCCCCGGGCGGCGACCGTCTTCACGATCGGCGGCCGCCAGTCGCCGGGGCCCCTTGATTCGCCCAGGCCCAGCATGTGGTTGAGCTCGCGCGCGGTGGCGTCCGCGCCGTCCCGGTCGGCCTTGTTGACGACGTACACGTCGCCGATCTCCAGGATTCCGGCCTTCGCCGCCTGGATGCCGTCGCCCATGCCGGGTGCCAGCAGGACGACGGAGGTGTCGGCCTGGGAGGCGATCTCCACCTCCGACTGACCGACGCCGACCGTCTCCACGAGGATCACCTCGCAGCCCGCCGCGTCCAGCACCCGGATCGCCTGCGGTGCCGACCAGGCGAGACCGCCCAGATGGCCGCGGGTGGCCATGGAGCGGATGTAGACGCCCGGGTCGGAGGCGTGCTCCGACATCCGGACCCGGTCGCCGAGGAGCGCCCCGCCGGAGAAGGGCGAGGAGGGGTCGACGGCCAGGACGCCGACCCGCTTGCCCGCCCGCCGGTACGCCGAGACCAGCGCCGACGTCGATGTCGACTTGCCGACACCGGGCGAGCCGGTCAGGCCGACGACGTACGCGTTGCCCGTCAGCGGCGCCAGGGCCGCCATCACCTCGCGCAGCTGCGGCGACGCCCCCTCCACCAGGGAGATGAGCCGGGCCACGGCCCGCGGCCGGCCCGCACGTGCCTGCTCGACCAGGGTGGGGACGTCCACCATCACCGCTCCGTTCACTCGCTGCGTGCTCTACGTGTACCGCGTACCACTGGCCCGGAACGTACTACTTGCCCGGGACCCGGATGATCAGCGCGTCGCCCTGGCCGCCACCGCCGCACAGCGCCGCCGCGCCGGTGCCGCCGCCGCGCCGCTTCAGCTCCAGCGCCAGGTGCAGCACCACGCGGGCGCCGGACATGCCGATGGGGTGGCCCAGCGCGATGGCGCCGCCGTTGACGTTCACCTTCTCCGAGGTGACGCCGAGGTCCTTCATCGACTGGACGGCGACCGCGGCGAAGGCCTCGTTGATCTCGATGAGGTCGAGGTCCGCCACCTCCAGGCCCTCCTTCTTGAGGGCGTGCTTGATGGCGTTGGACGGCTGCGACTGGAGCGAGTTGTCCGGACCCGCCACATTGCCGTGGGCGCCGATCTCGGCGATCCAGTCCAGGCCCAGTTCCTCGGCCTTGGCCCTGCTCATGACGACGACCGCGGCCGCGCCGTCGGAGATCTGCGAGGAGGTGCCCGCGGTGATCGTGCCGTCCTTGGTGAACGCGGGGCGCAGCTTGCCGAGGGACTCCACGGTCGTCTCCGGGCGGATGCCCTCGTCCTTGGCGAAGAGGACCGGGTCGCCCTTGCGCTGCGGGATCTCGACCGGGGTGATCTCGGCCTCGAAGAGGCCGTTCTTCTGGGCCGCGGCGGCGCGCTGGTGCGAGAGGGCGCCGATCTCGTCCTGGTCGGCGCGGCTCAGCCCGAGACGGGAGTTGTGCTTCTCGGTGGACTCGCCCATCGGGATGTTTTCGTAGGCGTCGGTCAGACCGTCGTACGCCATGGAGTCGAGCATCTCGATCGCGCCGTACTTGTGGCCCTCGCGGGACTTGGGGAGCAGGTGCGGGGCATTGGTCATGGACTCCTGGCCGCCGGCGACGACGACGTCGAACTCACCCGCACGGATCAGCTGGTCGGCGAGGGCGATCGCGTCGAGCCCGGACAGACACACCTTGTTCACGGTGAGCGCGGGAACGTTCATCGGGATGCCCGCCTTGACGGCGGCCTGGCGCGCCGGCATCTGGCCCCCACCGGCCTGGAGCACCTGGCCCATGATCACGTACTCGACCTGGTCGCCGCCGATGCCGGCCCGGTCCAGCGCGGCCTTGATGGCGATGCCGCCGAGGTCGGCGCCGGAGAAGCTCTTCAGCGAGCCGAGGAGACGGCCCATGGGCGTACGCGCGCCCGCGACGATCACTGAGGTGGTACCGGTCGTTCCAGACATGAGGGGCGCCCCTTGGGATGAGGAGTGAACGAGGGTTTACTTGAATGTACTGACGCGGTACGTCACCCGTCATCCGGCAGCGGGTGTGACGGCGCGCACGTTGCGTAACCAACCGTGTGGCGTTGCACTGGTTCCATGCTGACGCGAATCGACCACATCGGGATCGCCTGTTTCGACCTCGACAAGACCGTCGAGTTCTACCGCTCGACCTACGGGTTCGAGGTGTTCCACTCCGAGATCAACGAGGAGCAGGGCGTACGGGAGGCCATGCTCAAGATCAACGATACGTCCGACGGCGGCGCTTCCTACCTCCAGCTCCTGGAGCCGACCCGGGAGGACTCGGCCGTCGGCAAGTGGCTGGCGAAGAACGGGGAGGGCGTCCACCACATCGCCTTCGGCACCGCGGACGTCGACGCCGATTCCGCGGACATCCGGGAGAAGGGGGTCAGGGTGCTGTACGAGGAGCCCAGGACCGGTTCCATGGGGTCCCGGATCACCTTCCTGCACCCCAAGGACTGCCACGGAGTCCTCACCGAACTGGTCACGTCCGCAGCGGAGCACTGACCTCCGGATACCTGGCCCGGTAGAGTGGGCTGTTCCGGGCCGGGGCCGGGTCGGGGCCGCGCCGCGTCCCCAGCCGTTGATCTGTCACCATTCCCCGGGGGACCGTTCACCGGTGAACGGTACTCGTTGGAGAGTTGCGACCAGGGGACGGATGGGACCGCGCAGTGCGGGGCTACGAACGCCAGGAGAGCCACCGAGCTGACGACGACCATCTCTCGCGGTTCGAAGCCGAAATGGACCGGCTGAAGACCGACCGGGAGAAGGCCGTCCAGCACGCCGAGGACCTCGGTTACCAGGTCGAGGTCTTGCGCGCCAAGCTGCACGAGGCTCGGCGCAATCTCGCGACCCGTCCCGCGTACGACAGCGCGGACATCGGCTACCAGGCCGAGCAGTTGCTCCGCAATGCCCAGATCCAGGCGGAACAGCTGCGGACCGACGCCGAGCGGGAAGTCCGCGAAGCCCGCGCACAGACGCAGCGGATCCTCCAGGAGCACGCCGAGCACCAGGCCCGGCTCCAGGCCGAGCTGCACAACGAGGCGGTGCAGCGGCGGCAGCGGCTCGACCAGGAGCTGGCGGAGCGCCGCCAGACCGTCGAGTCCCATGTCAACGAGAACGTCGCCTGGGCCGAGCAGCTCCGGGCCAGGACGGAGTCCCAGGCCCGCCGGCTGCTGGAGGAGTCGCGGGCCGAGGCCGAGCAGTCCCTGGCGGCCGCGCGCGCCGAGGCGAGCCGGCTGGCGGAGGAGACCCGGCAGCGGCTCGGTTCCGAGGCGGAGTCGGCCCGGACCGAGGCCGAGACGATCCTGCTGCGCGCCCGCAAGGACGCCGAGCGGCTGCTGGCCGCCGCCTCCAGCCAGGCGCAGGAGGCCACCAGCCACGCCGAGCAGCTGCGTACGTCGACGACGGCCGAGACCGAGCAGACCCGGCAGCGGACCGCCGAGCTGAACCGGGCCGCCGAGCAGCGCATGCAGGAGGCCGAGACCCAGCTGCGCGAGGCCCGGCTGGAGGCCGAGAAGGTCACCGCCGAGGCGAAGGAGGCCGCGGTCAAGCGGCTGGCCGCCGCCGAGTCGCAGAACGAGCAGCGCACCCGTACGGCCAAGTCGGAGATCGCCCGGCTGGTCGGCGAGGCGACCAAGGACGCCGAGACGCTCAAGGCGGAGGCCGAGCAGGCGCTCGCCGACGCGCGGGCCGAGGCGGACCGGCTGAAGGCCGAGGCCACCGAGAAGGCCCGCACGGCCGCCGCCGAGGACACCGCGGCCCAGCTCGCCAAGGCCGCCAGGAGCGCCGAGGAGGTGCTGACCAAGGCGTCCGAGGACGCGAAGTCCACCACCCGGGCGGCGAGCGAGGAGGCCGACCGGATCCGCCGCGAGGCGGAGGCCGAGGCGGACCGGCTGCGCGGCGAGGCCGCCGAGCAGGCCGATCAGCTCAAGGGCGCGGCCAAGGACGACACCAAGGAGTACCGGGCCAAGACGGTCGAGCTCCAGGAGGAGGCGCGCAGGCTGCGCGGCGAGGCCGAGCAGCTGCGCTCCGAGGCGGTCGCCGAGGGCGAGCGGATCCGTGGCGAGGCCCGCCGCGAGGCCGTCCAGCAGATCGAGGAGGGCGCGAAGACCGCCGAGGAGCTGCTGGCCAAGGCGAAGGCGGACGCGGAGGAACTGCGCGGCGCCGCGGGCACCGAGAGCGAGCGGGTACGCACCGAAGCGGCCGAGCGGGCCGGTGCGCTGCGCAAGCAGGCCGAGGAGGCCCTGGAGCGCGCTCGTACCGAGGCCGAGCAGCTGCGTACCGACTCCGAGGAGCAGGCCGGCACGACCACCACCGCGGCCGAGCAGGCGGCGGCCGAGCTGCGCGAGGAGACCGAGCGCGCGGTCGCGGCCCGGCAGGCGGAGGCGGCCGAGAAGCTGGCCCGGCTGCACACCGAGGCGGAGGCCAGGGTCGCCACCGCCGAGCAGGAGCTCACGGACGCGCGCGCCGAGGCGGAGCGCATCCGGCGCGAGACGAACGAGGAGTCCGAGCGGCTGCGCGCGGAGGCCGCCGAGCGGATCCGGACGCTGCGGGAGCAGGCGGAGACCGAGGCGGAGCGGCTGCGTGACGAGGCCGTCGCGGATGCCTCGCAGTCGCGTGCGGAGGGCGAGTCCGTCGCCGTACGGCTGCGCTCCGAGGCCGCCGCCGAGGCCGAGCGGCTGAAGTCCGAGGCGCAGGAGAGCGCCGACCGGGTGCGTGCCGAGGCCGCGGCCGCCGCGGAGCGGGTCGGCACGGAGGCCGCCGAGGCGCTGGCCGCCGCCCAGGAGGAGGCCAACCGGCGCCGCCGGGAGTCCGAGGAGACCCTCGACGCGGCGCGCACCGAGGCGAACCAGGAGCGCGAGCGGGCCCGCGAGCAGAGCGAGGAGCTGCTCGCCTCCGCCCGCAAGCGGGTCGAGGAGGCGCAGGCCGAGGCGCATCGGCTGGTCGAGGAGGCGGACAGCCGGGCGAGCGAGCTGGTCTCCGCGGCCGAGCAGACCGCCCAGCAGGTACGGGATTCGGTCAGCGGACTGCAGGAGCAGGCCGAGGAGGAGATCGCCGGGCTGCGCTCGGCCGCCGAGCACGTCGCGGAGCGGACGAAGTCCGAGGCGCAGGAGGAGGCGGACCGGGTCCGCGCCGACGCACACGCGGAGCGGGAGCGGGCCGGCGAGGACGCGGCCCGGATCCGCCGGGAGGCGCAGGAGGAGTCCGAGGCCGCGAAGGCGATGGCCGAGCGGACCGTCGCGGACGCGATCGCCGAGTCGGAGCGGCTGCGGGCGGACACCGCCGAGTACAGCCAGCGGATGCGCACCGAGGCCTCCGACGCGCTGGCCTCGGCCGAGCAGGACGCGGCGCGCAGCCGTGCCGAGGCGCGCGAGGACGCCAACCGGATGCGTTCCGACGCCGCCGCCCAGGCCGACCGGCTGGTGGGCGAGGCGACGAGCGAGGCCGAGCGGATCGGCGCGGAGTCGACGCAGCAGGCCACCCAGCGCGTGGAGGAGTCGACGCAGCAGGCCACCCAGCGTGTGGAGGAGGCGACGCAGCAGGCCACCGCGCTGGTCGACGAGGCGAAGCAGCAGGCGGCCCGGCTCTCGGGCGAGGCCGCGGACGAGGCCGAGCGGCAGCGCGCGGAGGCGGCGGCCACCGTCGGCTCGGCGCAGGAGCACGCGGCCCGTACCCGCGAGGAGGCGGAGCGGGTGCGCGCCGAGGCGGAGGCCGCGGCCGAGCAGTTGCGCACGGAGGCCCGGCAGGAGGCGGACCGGCTGCTCGACGAGGCGCGGGAGGCTGCGGCCAAGCGCCGGGCCGATGCCGCGGAGCAGGCCGATCAGCTGGTCAACAAGGCGCAGGAGGAGGCGTTGCGCGCCGCCACCGAGGCCGAGGAGCAGGCCGACACGATGGTCGGCGCCGCCCGCAAGGAGGCCGTGCGGATCACCTCGGAGGCGACCGTCGAGGGCAACTCCCTGGTGGAGCAGGCCCGTACGGACGCGGACGAGCTGCTGGTCGGCGCGCGCCGGGACGCCACGGCGATCCGGGAGCGGGCCGAGGAGCTGCGGGCCCGGATCGAGGGCGAGATCGAAGAGCTGCACGACCGGGCCCGGCGGGAGACCTCCGAGCAGATGAAGACGGCGGGCGAGCGCGTCGACAAGCTGATGAAGGCGGCGACGGAGCAGCGCGACGAGGCGGCGGCCAAGGCCAAGGAGCTGCTGGCGGACGCCAATTCGGAGGCGAGCAAGGTCCGGATCGCCGCGGTGAAGCGGGCCGAGTCGCTGCTGAAGGAGGCCGAGCAGAAGAAGGCCACGCTGGTCCGCGAGGCCGAGAAGCTGCGGTCCGACGCCCAGGCCGAGGCGAAGCGCACGGTCGAGGAGGGCAAGCGCGAACTCGATCTGCTGGTACGCCGGCGCGAGGACATCAACACCGAGATCTCCCGCGTCCAGGACGTGTTGGAGGCGCTGGAGTCCTTCGAGACGCCGACGAGCGGCGGCAAGGGCTCGGGCGGCTCCTCGGGTAACGTCAAGGCCGGGGCCGCGGCAGGCACTCGATCGAGTGGCAAGTCGTCCGAGGGGTAGTCACCTTGTCAGTTCCCGTGCTTCGACAGGAACGTTCAACCCTCCGAGTGGCAAGAGTTGCAGGGGGCAGCCACTCAAAAGAGGTGTCATTCTCCAGACCAAAAGGGCATCCGCTCGATGACACGCCGTTCCGGCCCCTAGGATTCCCCCTAACACCTCACCGGTCTCATTCGACAGGAACCCCATGAGCGACCCTTCCTCCCCCTTCGGCTTCGAGCTCGTGCGACGTGGATACGACCGCGGTCAGGTGGATGACCGCATTACCAAGCTCGTCGCCGACCGTGATAGTGCCCTGACCCGCATCACGTCTCTGGAGAAGCGCATCGAGGAGCTCCACCTCGAAACGCAGAACGCCCAGGCCCAGGTCAACGACGCGGAGCCGTCGTACGCCGGTCTCGGCGCGCGTGTGGAGAAGATCCTCCGCCTGGCCGAGGAGGAGGCGAAGGACCTGCGCGAGGAGGCCCGTCGCGCCGCCGAGCAGCACCGCGAGCTCGCCGAGTCGGCCGCCCAGCAGGTGCGCAACGACGCCGAGACGTTCGCCGCCGAGCGCAAGGCGAAGGCCGAGGACGAGGGCGTCCGGATCGTCGAGAAGGCCAAGGGCGAGGCCGGCTCGCTGCGTGCGGAGGCTCAGAAGGACGCCGCGCAGAAGCGCGAGGAGGCGGATGCCCTCTTCGAGGAGACCCGCGCCAAGGCCGCCCAGGCCGCTGCGGACTTCGAGACCAACCTGGCCAAGCGCCGCGACCAGTCGGAGCGCGACCTCGCGTCCCGCCAGGCCAAGGCCGAGAAGCGTCTCGCCGAGATCGAGCACCGCGCCGAGCAGCTCCGTCTGGAGGCCGAGAAGCTCCGCACGGACGCCGAGCGCCGGGCCCGCCAGACGGTGGAGACCGCGCAGCGCCAGTCCGAGGACATCGTGGCCGACGCGAACGCCAAGGCCGACCGGATCCGCAGCGAATCGGAGCGCGAGCTGGCGGCTCTCACCAACCGCCGCGACTCGATCAACGCCCAGCTGACCAACGTCCGCGAGATGCTGGCCACGCTGACCGGTGCCGCGGTCGCCGCCGCCGGCACCCCCGCCGACGACGAGCCGGTCACCCGTGGCGTCCCGGCCCAGCAGGGCCGCTGACCCCCGGTACCGCAGCTGTACCCCAGGAGAACACCGAGGATCCTCCTCGCGCGCCCGGTCCCGCCCTTGTGGTGGCGCCGGGCGCGCGGCCGTTCTAGCGTGAACGCATGATCGAGCTCGATGGCCTCACCAAGCGCTTTGGCAACAAGGTTGCCGTCGACCGTCTCTCCTGCCAGGTCAGGCCCGGAATGGTGACGGGTTTTCTGGGGCCCAACGGGGCGGGCAAATCCACGACGATGCGGATGATGCTCGATCTCGACAATCCGACCAGCGGTTCGGTGCGCATCGACGGCAAGCACTACTGCGACCTCGAAGAACCCCTGAAGTACATCGGCGCGCTGCTGGACGCCAAGTCGATGCACGGCGGGCGCAGCGCGTACAACAATCTGCTCTGTCTCGCGCAGAGCAACCGCATCCCGGAGAGCCGCGTCGCGGAGGTCCTGGACACCGTGGGTCTGACCTCTGTGGCGAGGAAGAAGTCGAAGGGGTTCTCCCTCGGCATGGGTCAGCGGCTCGGGATCGCGGCGGCGCTGCTCGGCGACCCGCAGGTGCTGCTCTTCGACGAGCCGGTCAACGGCCTGGACCCCGAGGGCATCCACTGGATCCGCAATCTGATGAAGTCGCTCGCCGCGGAAGGCCGGACGGTCTTCGTATCCAGCCATCTGATGAGCGAAATGGCCCTCACCGCCGACCATTTGATCGTGATCGGCCAGGGCCGGCTGCTCGCCGACACCTCGATGGCCGACTTCATCCACCGGAACTCCCGCAGTTACGTACGGCTGCGCTCGCCGCAGCAGGAGCGGCTGCGCGACGTACTGCACGAGGCGGGCCTGGCCGTGATCGAGACGGGAAGCGGCACGCTGGAGATCGACGGCGCCACGACCGAGGCACTGGGCGAGCTCACCGCGCAGCACCGGATCGTGCTGCATGAGCTGAGTGCCCAGCGGGCCTCCCTGGAGGAAGCGTTCATGCAGATGACGGCGGACTCCGTGGAGTACCACGCGCACTCGGACCATGCCGCGGCACCACCGCCCGCGGGCCCGCAGTGGGGCGAACAGTGGAACCGGCGGACCGGTGGCAACGCCGGCAAGGAGGTGTGACGACGATGGCATCGGTACCCGCGGTCCTGACCTCCGAGTGGACCAAGATCCGTACGGTCTCCTCGACCGTCTGGACGCTGATCTCCGCGTTCGTCGTCACCGTCGCGATGAGCGCGGCGCTCTGCGCCCTGATGAACGCCCAGTTCGACGACCTCCCGGTGATGGAGCGGGCCGCCTTCGACCCGACCCTCATCAGCTTCTCCGGCATGGTCCTCGGCCAGCTGGCCATGGTCGTCTTCGGTGTGCTGGTGGTCGGTACGGAGTACAGCTCCGGCATGATCCGCACCTCGCTGGCAGCCGTGCCCCAGCGCGGTTCCTTCCTGTTCAGCAAGGTCACCGTGGCCGGTCTGCTGGCCCTGGTGGTCGGCCTCGCGACCAGCTTCGTCACGTTCTTCCTCGGGCAGGCGCTGCTCGGCGAGCACAGCACGGACATCGGCGCGGACAACGTCCTGCGCGCGGTCGTCGGCGGTGGCATCTACATGGGCCTGATCGGGATCTTCTCGATGGGTGTGGCGACGATGCTGCGCAGTTCCATGCTGTCGCTCGGCATCCTGATGCCGTTCTTCTTCCTGGTCTCCCAGATCCTGTCGGTGGTCCCGGGGGCGAAGAAGGTCGCCCAGTACTTCCCCGACCAGGCGGGGTCCAAGATCATGCAGGTGGTGCCCGACGCCATGAACAGCAGCCCGGCTCCGTACGGACCGTGGGGAGGGCTCGGGATCCTGGTCGCCTGGGTCGCGGCCGCGCTGATCGGCGGCTATCTCGTGCTCAAGAGGCGGGACGCGTGACCGTTCGCCCGGTCCGAAGAACGACGCGCGCCCGCAACGACTTGGCCGGAACCGTCAAGGCCTGGATATCCTCCTAACTCTTACGGGGGCGTGCGGTCACTCGGCCTGGGCCCCGACGACAGCTGTGAGTCGATGGGGCTGAAAGCATGATCGAGGCAGTCGGCCTGACAAAGCGCTACGGCGCGAAGACGGCCGTGTCCAACCTTTCCTTCCAGGTGCGGCCGGGTGCCGTCACCGGATTCCTCGGTCCCAACGGGTCGGGCAAGTCCACCACCATGCGCATGATCCTGGGCCTGGACCAGCCGACCTCCGGTCATGTGACGATCGGCGGCCACCCCTTCCGCAGCCTGCCGAACGCCCCGCGCCAGGTGGGCGCCCTGCTGGACGCCAAGGCGGTGCACGGCGGGCGCAGCGCCCGTAATCACCTCCTCTCGCTCGCCCAGCTCGCGGGCATCCCGGCCGCCCGGGTCGACGAGGTGCTCGGCGTCGTCGGTCTTCAGGACGTCGCGCGGAAGCGGTCCAAGGGCTTCTCGCTCGGCATGGGCCAGCGGCTCGGGATCGCGGCAGCGCTGCTCGGCGACCCGCAGGTGCTGCTCTTCGACGAGCCGGTCAACGGCCTGGACCCCGAGGGCATCCTCTGGGTCCGCAATCTGATGAAGATGCTGGCGTCCGAGGGCCGTACGGTCTTCGTCTCCAGCCATCTGATGAGCGAGATGGCGCTGACCGCCGACCATCTGATCGTGATCGGCCGGGGGCAGCTGCTCGCCGACATGAACGTCAAGGAGTTCATCTCCGCCAACTCTGCCGACTTCGCCCGGGTCCGGGTCGCCGACGGCCTCGCGGAGCGGCGCGAGAAGCTGACCGCCTCCCTCACCGAGGCGGGCGGCCGGGTCCTGTCCGAGCCGGACGGGGCCCTGCGGGTCACCGGGCTGCCGCTGCCGCGGATCAGCGAGGTGGCGCACGAGTCGGACGTCCGGCTGTGGGAGCTCTCGCCGCACCAGGCCTCGCTGGAGGAGGCGTACATGCGGATGACCCAGTCCGTCGTGGACTACCGCTCGACGGCGGACCAGAAGGCGGGTCTCCAGCAGCCGGCGGACCACGGGTACGGGCAGCCGGGGTACGGGGCGCCGCAGCCGCCGGTCCCGGAGATGCCGCAGCAGAACTGGTACGCCCCGCCGCCGCCCGGACAGCGCCCGTCCGCTGCGGCCCCGGCCGGGCCCGCAGCGGCCACCGCAGACCTGACCAAGCGCGACACCAGCGAGGACGCCCGATGACAACGCCTCCGACCCCGCAGGCGCCGTCCCAGCGGCAGGCCCCGGCCCCGCAGCACAGCCCGCAGACCGCACCGTCCGGTCCGTACACCTCGCCGATCCCGGTGCGCCGGGCCACCCTCGGCGATGCGATCGCCTCCGAGTGGACCAAGATCCGCTCGGTGCGCTCCACGATGTGGACGCTCGGCATCATGATCGTGCTGCTGATCGGGATCGGGCTGCTGGCCACGCTCGCGGTCAACACCGCCAGTTCCGAATTCGGCTCGACGCCGGTGCTCAGCCTCGGCTTCTTCGGCGTGCTGCTGGGCTCGATCTGTGTGATCACGCTCGGTGTGATGACCATCGCGTCCGAGTTCGGCACGGGCATGATCCGTACGACGCTGACCGCCTGCCCCAGCCGTGCCCGGGTGCTGAGCGCGAAGGCGATCGTCTTCTTCCTGCTCACCTTCGTGATCACGACCGTGACGACCGCGCTGGTCGGGGTCCTTCAGACGACGTTCATCGAGAGCGAGGCGCCCAGCGGCGGCGACTGGCTGCGCGCGACGGTCGGGGTCGGCCTCTACGTCGCGACGCTGGGACTGCTCTCCCTCGCGGTCGGCGCGCTCATCCGGCACTCCGCCGGTGCAATCACGATCATGATCGGGGTGGTGCTGCTGCCGCTCGTGCTGGCCATCTTCATGTTCGCGCAGTCGCTCTCCGACCTGCGGCTGGCGCTCTTGCAGTACTCGATCCCGAGTCAGCTCAGCGCTCTGTACTCCGCCTCGGTCGCCGATTCGGGGCCGTCCGGCTGGGAGCCGCTGTGGATCATGCTCGGTGTCACGGCCGTGGCCATGATCTGCGCGTTCGCCTCTCTGGACCGCCGGGACGTCTGAGCCGTCCCCGCCCCGGACGCTCTCAGTAGCGAGGCGCGTTCCTGGACCGCTGCACCTGTGTGGTGCGGCGGTCCTTCGCGTTCCAGCACGCCTTGTGCCAGTGCCTGCGGTCGTCGATCCCGCCGTACTCGGACCAGGCCACCAGATGCGGGACGCCGGACGGGATCTCCTGGTCGCAGCCGGGGCAGCGGTACCGCTTGCCCGCCGCGCTCGCCCCGCTGACCGGGCGGACGGACCACTGCTCGCCCCGCCACTCCTCGGCGCGTCCGCCACCGCCGTACCGGGCCCCCGGTACCTCGGCGCTGTCGTGGGGACTCTCGCCGCCTCGGGGGCGGTTGCGGCGCGGGGACACGTGAACACCTCACGGGGCAGTCTGGGCAGGTCCTTTCCAGCGTAGGGCCATTTGGCCGACACGGGCGTCCGGCACCTCGCGGGCAAGGTCCCGGACGGGAGTGAGTTACCGGAAAATCGCAACAGCCTGCCGGCGGACCGTGCCTTTGGCACGTGTCAGACGTTGTTGCTCTACAGGGGAGAGCCGCGTCGGCCCCAAGGAGGCAATTGGCGATGCGTGTGGGAACGTTCGTACTGGCAGCCCAGTTTCCGGGGCAGGGGCCGGGAGAAGCGCTGCACCGCGCGATCCGGTCCACCGAGGTCGCGGAGGAATCCGGACTCGACTCGGTCTGGCTGGCAGAGCATCATTTCGTGCCGTACGGGGTCTGCCCGTCCGCGGTCACGCTGGCCGCGTTGCTGCTCGGCCGCACCCGCAGAATCCGGGTCGGCACGGCGGTGAGCGTACTGCCGACCCAGCATCCGGTGGCGCTCGGCGAACAGGCCGCGCTGCTCCACCTCACCAGCGGCGGCCGGTTCACCCTCGGCGTCGGCCGCGGCGGCCCCTGGGTGGACCTGGAGGTGTTCGGAGCGGGCCTGGAGGCGTACGAGAAGGGCTTCCCGGAGTCCCTGGAGCTGCTGCTCGACTGGCTGGGCAAGCCGCGGGTGGCCGGGCGCGGGGAGCGGTACGGCTTCCGCGAGGTCGCCGTGGTCCCCCGGGCCGACGAGCTCCTCGCCGGAGACGGCGACGAAAGCACCGGCGGCCCCGAGGTGGTCGTCGCTTGCACCTCCCCGAAGACGGTGAAGCTCGCCGCGGAGAAGGGGCTGCCGATGCTGCTCGGGATGCACTGCGGGGACCAGGAGAAGGCGGACATGGTCGCCCTGTGGCGCTCCACCGCGCTCGCCGCGGGCCGCGCGCCCGAGAGCGTCCACGGGGCCGGGCATGTGTCCGCGGGGGTGGCCCAGATCGCCGACCGCCCCGAGGACGCGGTGGAGACGCTCGTGAAGGCGATGCCGGGCTGGCTGCGGCAGGGGCTGGACGCGCATGTGACGGTCGACGGCCGGCACCGGGTGATGCGTGACCCGGTCGCGTACACGGAGCTGCTGTGCGGCCTTCATCCGGTGGGCCCGCCCCGGCTCGCCGCCGACCGGCTCGCCGCCACCGCCGAGCGGACAGGCATCACCCGCTTCGCGCTGCTGGCTGAGGGGTCCGGGGATCTGGCGACCACGGAGGAGAACGTAGCGCGGCTGGGCACCGAAGTGCTCCCGCTGCTCGCCTGACGAGTCGTAAGCAGTGCGGGGCTGCCGCCCCGGAGCGAGTTGCACGATCTCGGTCCGGAACGGCAGCGAAAGCGTTCAGCGCCTGTCCCGCGAATCACGGCCGGGGTCACGGCGCCTGACACAGCACCTGGCGCCCCGACCCCGCCCTCCGGGCGGACGACGCTACTTTCGGAACACGCCCTAGCAGTCCCGGAGTTCGGGCGACTGGTTGAGCAACTGCCCCCTCACCGAGGTGAAGCGGGCCAGACGCTCGTCGACCGAGGAGTCCAGCGGGAACACCGCGACGCGGTGGCAGTTCTGAAATGCCAGGCGCACCCCGAAGTGCCGCTGCAGCGCACCGCGTATCGCATCACTCGCGAGCGCGCGCAGCAGCTGACCACGTGCCTGTTCGTTGGGCGGCGGCGTCTGGTTGTCGGCGAACTCCCCGCCGTCGACCTCCAGTTGGGCCACCAACGAGCTGATCATCTCCCATGCGTAGGGCAGGGAGGTCCGGACGCAGTCGACGAAGTCGGCTTCGTCGACCTCGCCTCGCTCGGCCTGTTCCAACAGCGCCGGTGAGACGTCGAGCGACATGGGTTCTCCTCTCGCGACCCCGACGCCGGGCCGGGGCCTTACGGGCTGGGAAGGAGGGCTGCGACGCAGCGTACACAGTCGGCGACCTCCTGCTTACACGGTACGGGCGCAGTCCTGGCCGCACCAGGAGATTGGGAACACAACCGGCCAATAACGAAGGGGCGCAAAGAGGGGCAAGCCCGGACGGCAACCCCCGGAGTCAACCCGGGTGACGGGTGCGACAGGGGGAGAATCGCGTGGAGCACCCCTTGTCGAGTAGCGTTGCCGACCATGCGTCTCGTCATCGCCCGCTGCTCCGTGGACTACGCCGGCCGACTCACGGCCCACCTGCCCTCCGCTCCCCGTCTGATCCTGGTGAAGGCGGACGGGAGCGTGTCGATCCACGCCGACGACAGGGCGTACAAACCCCTCAACTGGATGTCGCCGCCCTGCACCCTCAAGGAGGGCACCGACGACACCGCGGGTGTCTGGACCGTGGTGAACAAAGCGGGCGAGAAACTGATCATCACGATGGAGGAGATCCTCCATGACTCGTCCCATGAGCTGGGTGTCGACCCGGGTCTCATCAAGGACGGCGTCGAAGCGCATCTGCAGGAGCTGCTCGCCGACCGGATCGAGACACTCGGCGAGGGCTACACCCTGATCCGCCGCGAGTACTTCACCGCCATCGGGCCGGTCGACATCCTGTGCCGGGACGCCGACGGCCAGACGGTCGCCGTGGAGCTGAAGCGGCGCGGCGACATCGACGGTGTGGAGCAGCTGACCCGCTATCTGGAGCTGCTCAACCGCGATCCCCATCTCGCCCCGGTGAAGGGCATCTTCGCGGCCCAGGAGATCAAGCCGCAGGCGCGGGTGCTGGCGACGGACCGCGGGATCGGCTGTGTCGTTCTCGACTACGACGCGCTGCGCGGCATCGAGGACGACAAGCTGCGGCTGTTCTGACCCGTCCCGCTCCGCGGCCCCGAACGCCGGACGTGTGTGTCACGTCCGGCGTTCGGCGGTTGTGGGGCGGCTCAGAGGCTGTCGGGTGACCTCTGACCGGGCAGCCACGCCCTGGTGCGCACGCTTCCCGCGTCGTCGTCGGTCGCCAACGCCCCATCCGACTCCCTCCTCCGCCTTGGAATCGCACGCACCAGACCGCGTCAGCTTTCCGATCCGAGGTCATCCGACAGCCTCTCAGGCCACCGTCGGGCCGCTCTGCGCACTCGCCGCCGCCGATGACGAGGAGGAGGACGGCCCGCTCGCCGAGTCGGAGGTGTCGGGGGAGGACGGCTCGGGTTCGGTGGCCGTGTCCGTCGGGTCCGGGGAGCCGGTGTCCGTCGGACTCCCGGTCGGACTGGGCGACTTCGTCGGGGTGGACGACTTCGTCGGGGTGGGCGACTTGGTCGGGGTGGGCGACGACGGCTTGCCGCTGGAGGAGATGTCCGACGACGGGGTGCCGCTCGGTCCCGAGGGGTCCGTGGACGGCGTACCGCTGCCGCTCGGCGTGCTCCCGCTGCCCGAGGGGCCGGGCGTCGAAGCGCTGCCGCCCGGTGCCGTGTCGCCGGGCGTCGAACCGTCCGCCGGGCTGTCGGCCGGGGCTTCGCCCTCGTCGTCGTGGCTCTGCGACTGCTTGGTGGTGACGTCCTGGTTCCCCTGGACGCCGTCGTCGCCGGAGGTCAGCCCCAGCCCCACCACCGTGCCGAGCACGCCGGTCAGGAGGACACCCGCGGCCGTCGCGACCAGGTTGCGCCGGGCCCCGGCGAGCAGCGCGAAGCGTCCCTTCCCGGCGTCCCCGGCGGCCTTGGGGGTGCCCTGCCGCGAGATCACCGTGGGAGCGGAGGCCCCGTACAGCCCCGGCAGCGTCTGCGTCACCGACGGCGTCGCGCGGACGGGCGACGGCCTCGGCTCCTCGGTCCGCGGGACGGGCAGCTCGTCCCCCGGCGGGGTGAGGACTACGGGCAGCGGGCCGCCGGAACGGTCCGCGACCAGCGCGAGGGCGCGCCGCCCGGCAACCGCTCCGGACTTGTCGGCGAGCGCCCCGCGCATGCCGATCGAGGTCTCCAGCTCGGCCCTGGCCCGGTCCGGATTGCCGGCCAGCAGCGCCAGGACGCCCAACTCGTGGTGGAAGTAAGCCTCTTCGGCGACCTCTCCGGCGAGCCTGGCCGCCTCCTGGCCGATCCGCAGCGCCCGCTCCCAGGCTCCCCAGTGCAGACCCGCCGCGAAGGCCGGAGAGGCGCTGCGGGCCAGCAGCACGGCCACGCTGGTCTGTCCCGCCCCGTCGCCGGGCACCAGCTGCGCCATCGCCGCGACGACCGCGTCGCCCTCGGCCGTGACCCGCTCGGGAGTGACCGAGGGATGACCGGCCCACCAGGCGTAGTGCTGGGCCGCGGTCCGTGCCCGGTCGGTGGCGTCCTCGCCGTAGCCGGCGGCCTCCAGCTGGGTCACCACACCGGCGGCCAGCCGGTAGCGGGGGCCGGCCGGGGAGAGCAGCCCGCAGCCGGCCAGCTCGCCGAGCGCGGCGTCCGCGTGGGTGTCCCCGATGAGCGCCGGCAGGTGCGCCTGGTGCGGCACCTCGCCGCCGAGGGCCACCGCGAAGCGCAGGGTGTCGCGGGCGGACGCGCTCAGCCGTGAGGCCAGCAGCGGGGCGGGGGCCGCGCCCTCCCCGAGGCTGGGCAGCGGAATGTGGACGCCGTCGACGTTCTGGTCGTACCCGAAGGGGACCTCCGCGGGCCGGCCGTCGCCGCCGAACACGCCGTACGCCTCGGGGTCGGTACGCAGCATGTCGCGCTGGCGCAGCAGGGCGCCCGCCTGGACGAAGCGCAGCGGCAGCCCCTCGGACTCGAACCAGAGGTCCCCCGCCCAGTTCGCCTCCTCCTCGGTGAGCGGACGCTCGACGGCCCGCTCCAGCAGGTCGACGGCGGCGCTGCGGCCGAGGCCGGCGAGAAAGACTTCTTCGAGGTGCGATTCGGTGGTGGGCGCGGCGACGTCCGGAACCGTCGCGAACAGGAAAGCGCACTCCGGTGTCGCGTCGAGCAGCTCCTCCAGGGCGGCTCCGCCGAACTCCAGGTCGTCGAGGAGGACGACGGCGCCGATCCTCCGGACCGTTTCGAGCAGCCCGGCGCGGTCGGGTCGGTGCAGCGGCGAGTCGTGTACGGCCTCGAAGAGCCCGTACAGCAGGTCGGTGGCGGTGCGCTTGTAGCCGTTGAGCCGTACGACGCCGTCCGGTGCGAGATCCGCGCAGTCGGCCGCGACGGCGTCCAGCAGCGCGGTACGGCCGGATCCGGCCGGTCCGGTGAGCCGCACCGAGCGGCCCCGGGACAGCAGGCGCACCAGCCGTTCGCGTTCCTGCGCGCGCTCCAGGAGCGGCAGTTGGGGGGCGGGCGGGCCCGGCGGTACGGGCGGTGCGGTGGCCCGTTCACGGTCGGCGCGCCCGGTCGCGGAGCGCCGGGCCGGAGGTCCGGGCTGCTCCCCCGGCGGGCACAGCTCCACCTCGCTGCCGTCGACCGGGTTGACGGTGAGGAGGTACTCGCCCGATATGAGCCGGACGACGCGTGCCTGCGGCGGCGTCGGGTGACCGGGGTCCGGGGTCAGCTGGTCGCGGGCCGGCCGTCTGCGGCCGGGCCCCTCACCGGAGCTGTCGTTGTCACGGCTGTACTGTTCCGGTCCCCGGTGTGTCGGGTCCATCGCCAAAGCCCCCAGACGCGTCGCGCACGATTGCCCCTCCGGCCTCGCACGCCCCGCTGTCGCTTCTGGTCCGGTGTCCGCCCGGTGGGTTCGTGAATCGGCGGACGGGCCGAACCCTAGACCGTCGCCCGGTGTCCGCGCACAGTCGGGGGGTCACGCCGCCCGAAGCGCACGCTCTCATGCCAATTGCACGCTTTCGGCCGGGCGCACGCCGCTACACGCGCGGCAGCGAGTCCGCGGCGATTCCGCCCTCGATGGCCAGGATGCGGTGCAGCCGGGTCGCTACCAGCAGGCGCTGCATCTGCGGCGGCACGCCGCGGAGCACCAGCCGCCGACCGGCCCGTCCGGCCCGGCGGTGCGCGCCCATGATGACGCCGAGTCCGGTGGCGTCCCAGGAATCGAGCTCGGTCAGGTCGAGCACGAGGTCGCCGACGCCGTCGTCGAGGGCCGAGTGCAGGGCCGTACGGGCGTCCGCCGCGCTTCGGACGTCGAGGCGGCCCCCGACGACCAGCTCGGCGTGGTCGCCCCTGATGTGCATATGCGCTCCCCTGTGATGCTCCGTAGCAAGGTTCGTCTGTCTGTTCTGTCTCTCCCACAACTGACTGCGGTGGAGACAGGGAAGTTTCCGTCTGTAAGCGAACCGATACCGAATTCACTCCGCGGAGTGACTGAGGCTCGGCGAGGGCCCACTCGGAACCACTGCCTCCGGGAGATCCCCCGGTCCTCCGGGCCCGACCGGCGGGCAGATCAGGCAACCGGAGGACCGAAAACGATCAGTACGTGTAGAAGCCCTGCCCGCTCTTGCGGCCGATGTCACCTGCATCCACCATCCGGCGCATCAGCTCCGGCGCGGCGAACTTCTCGTCCTGCGACTCGGTGTAGATGTTGCTGGTGGCGTGCAGCAGGATGTCGACGCCGGTCAGGTCCGCCGTGGCGAGCGGGCCCATGGCGTGGCCGAAGCCGAGCTTGCAGGCGATGTCGATGTCCTCGGCCGAGGCGACGCCCGACTCGTACAGCTTGGCGGCCTCGACGACGAGCGCCGAGATCAGCCGGGTGGTGACGAAGCCGGCCACGTCACGGTTGACGACGATGCAGGTCTTGCCGACGGACTCGGCGAACTCCCGTGCGGTGGCGAGGGTTTCGTCGCTGGTCTTGTAGCCGCGGACGAGTTCGCAGAGCTGCATCATCGGGACCGGCGAGAAGAAGTGCACACCGACGACGCGTTCGGGGCGCTCCGTCACGGCCGCGATCTTGGTGATCGGGATGGCGGAGGTGTTGGAGGCGAGGACGGCGTCGTCCCGGACGATCTTGTCGAGGGCCCGGAAGATCTCGTGCTTGACCTCCAGCTTCTCGAAGACGGCCTCGACGACGACATCCGCGTCGGCGACCGCGTCGAGGTCGGTGGTGGTCGTGATGCGGGCGAGCGCGGCCTCGGCGTCGGCCGCGTCCAGCTTGCCCTTGGAGACGAACTTGTCGTACGAGGCCTTGATGCCGTCGCGTCCGCGGGTCAGGGCTTCGTCGGTGACGTCGCGCAGCACCACGTCCCAGCCCGCCTGGGCGGAGACCTGCGCGATGCCGGACCCCATGAGTCCGGCTCCGATGACGGCGAGCTTCCTGGCCACGTGTGCACCCCTTGGTTTCTGTCCGCCTCTGCAGATGGTCCCTGCACGGCCGGTCTGAACGGTTGTTGACATGCTCTCCGGCGGAGATTAGTACCCACGAGGGGCGCTGGGGCCGTGAAGAGATGCGCGTCACGTCTCACATGACGGACATCACACCGGCACACCTCATCCAGCGGCGCGCCGGGCGTAGTTGAGGACCCTTTCGCCGAGGAGGTCCTCGATCTCGTCGAGCACGGCCAGCGCATCGCGTGAGACCTCGGCCGCCTTGCGCCCGGCCAGCATCTCCCGGCTGATGTGGCCGACGAGGGCCCCCTCGATCCAGGCGAGCTGACCGCCGACCAGGTCCGGCAGCGGATCGTCGGCCGGTGCGCCGGTCTCCTCGCGCAGGGTCGCGACGACGGCCTCCAGGACCTCCTGCTGGAGGCGGGAGAGACGGGCCTGGAGCGTGGGCGCCTCCTCGACGACCCGCATGAAGTCGGCGAAGCCGTCCATCAGTCCGAGCTCCGGCGACACCGCGACGACCAGGGCCCGCACCGGCGGCGCGGCCACCGTCGCCGGGCACGATCTCGCCGACGACCCGGCCGCGGTCCGCACGAGGTGCGGATACGTCGCCCAGTCCGGCGGGGTCGACCCGCACCTCACCGTGCGGGAGGAGCTGGTCACCCAGGGGCGGCTGTACCGGCTGAGCAGGGCGGAGGCGAGCGAGCGGGCCGCTGAACTGGCCCGTCTGCTCGACCTCGGCGATCTGCTCGACCGGAAGGCGGCCACCCTCTCGGGCGGTCAGCGCCGGCGCCTGGACATCGCGATGGGCATCGTCCACCGCCCGCCCGTCCTCTTCCTCGACGAACCCACCACCGGCCTGGACCCGGGCAGCCGCTCCGGTCTGTGGGACCTGGTGCGCGGGCTGCGCGACGACCACGGCACGACGGTCGTCCTCACCACCCACTACCTCGACGAGGCGGACGCGCTCGCCGACCGGCTGATCGTGATCGACCGGGGCGTGGTCGTGGCCGAGGGCGCCCCGTGGACGCGGTGCGGGACGCGTACGTGGGCTCGTACGCCACCTCGCACATGCTGTACGGAACGCTGGTGGCGGTCGCCTTCGCGGTCGTGGCCACGGCGGTGGGCGCGAGGGTCTTCCGCCGGGTGGGGCACTAGCCTGGCGGCATGGTCAATCTGACACGTATCTACACGCGCACCGGCGATCAGGGCACCACCGCCCTCGGCGACATGAGCCGTACCGCCAAGACCGATCTGCGGATCTCCGCGTACGCCGACACCAATGAGGCCAACGCCGTCATCGGTACCGCGATCGCGCTCGGACAGCTCTCCGAGGACGTCGTGAAGGTCCTCGTCCGTGTGCAGAACGACCTGTTCGACGTGGGCGCCGATCTGTCGACCCCGGTCGTCGAGGACCCGAAGTACCCGCCGCTGCGGGTGGAGCAGAGCTACGTCGACAAGCTGGAGGCGGACTGCGACCACTACCTGGAGCAGCTGGAGAAGCTGCGCAGCTTCATCCTGCCCGGCGGTACGCCCGGGGCGGCGCTGCTGCACCAGGCGTGCACGGTGGTCCGGCGCGCGGAGCGGTCCACCTGGGCGGCGCTGGAGGTGCACGGCGACGTGATGAACGCGCTGACCGCGACGTATCTCAACCGCCTCTCCGACCTGCTGTTCATCCTCGCGAGGACGGCGAACAAGGAGGTCGGCGACGTGCTGTGGGTGCCGGGCGGGGAGCGGTAGCCACCGCGTACCGAAGCCGCCGGACGGGTGCGGGCCCGCCCGTCCGGCGGCTCAGCGCCCGGTCGGCTCCCGTTTCGGAAACAGCGTGTAGCTGCCCGCGATGACCACGTTGAGCCCGATGACGAACAGCATCTTCTGCTGCCACGCCTGGAGCGAGGAGACATCACCGTCCCCGCCCACGTACCAGACGGCCGCCTGGAGCAGCGCCAGCGCGGTCACCGCCGCGACCGTCCAGCGCGCCGCGACCTTCCACTCGTGCACCGCGCGCGCCGTGCCGTACTTCGGCGGCCGCACCGGCGGCGGCCCGCCCGCGAAACGGTGGGCGACCCGGGCGTCGACCCAGCGGATCGTGGAGTGGCCGAGCCCCACCGTGAAGCCGATGTAGACGGCGGCGAGCCCGTGCTTCCAGTCGGGTTGCGCCCCGTTCTTCAGGTCGATGGCCGTCACCACCAGCAGCACGACCTCCAGCAGCGGCTCGCACAGCAGCACGCCCGCGCCCAGTCGCGGCTTCTTCGCCAGGTACCGCAGCGCGAGGCCCGCGGCCAGCAGCACCCAGAAGGCGACCTCGCAGAGCACGATCAGCGTGACGATCACAACACATCTCCTTCCCGTTGCCTCCAGCCTCCCGGCCCGGCCGCGCGTCATCGTCGTCGGCAGTGACGAATCGTGACTGCATCCTTCGATGTACTCGCTCCTCACCCCCGGTAGGGAGGTCCGGGCGCGGACCGCCGTGTTGGATGGGAGGGTGTTCACCCTCGCCCGGCCGCACCGCCACGACGTGCTCATGGCCGCCATCGGACTCCTCGGCGGCCTCGTCCTGTGGGCGTTCGGCCTGCACATACAGGGAGAGCGGGCCCTCGTCGCCCCATGGGTCTCGCTGCTGCCGCTCGCCGTCGTCTCGGTGCTCGAACTGGTCCGCAGGACCGCCCCGCAGCCGGCCCTGGTCATCGGCACGTTCGCACTGGTCGCGGACCAGTTCACGGTCGGGAACCTCGCGACGGTCCTGATGTTCACGGACCTCATGTACGCGGCCGTGCTGTACGGGAAACCGTCCGCCGCCCGCCGCATCCCGGTGACCGCGTTCCTGATCACGGTCGGGATCACCGTCGGGTTCCTGGCCTGGTTCCGCAGCCCCCAGGCGCTGCTCATCGGTGTCGTCACCGGCATGGTCTCGTTCCTGCCCGCCATCACCGGGGTCAGCGTCCGCAACCACCGGGACGCCGCCGAGGCCGCCAGGCTGCGCGCCGACCAGACCGCGCTGCTGGCCGAGATGGACCGGGCCCAGGCGGTGACCGCCGAGCGCACCCGGATGGCCCGTGAACTGCACGACATGGTGGCCAACCACCTCTCGGCGATCGCCATCCACTCCACCGCCGCGCTCTCCATCGACGACCCGGGCACCTCGCGCGAGGCACTCGGCGTGATCCGGGAGAACAGCGTCGACGGCCTCGCTGAGATGCGCCGGCTGATCGGGCTGCTGCGCACCGGTGGCGGGGCCCTGGAACCGGCCGCGTCGCCCTCCCTCGCCTCGCTGGACGCACTGGTCGAGCAGACCCGTACGAGCGCCGCGCCGAGCGGCCTGACCTGCGCCTTCGAGGACACCCGGGAGAAACGGGAGTCGCTGGCCGCGCCGGTCGAGCTGGCCGCGTACCGGATCGTCCAGGAGTCCCTGACGAACGCGCTCAAGCATGCCGCGCCCGGCCCGGTCGCGGTGCGGCTCGGGCAGTCCGGGCGGCTGCTCACGGTGGAGGTCAGCAGTGTGCTCGGGGACCGCCCAGGTCCGCGCGCACCGGGTTCGGGGGCCGGCCTGGTGGGAATGCGGGAGCGGGTGGCGCTGCTGGGCGGCGCGATCGAGGCCGGTCCGTCGGCCACCGACGATGGTACGCAGATCTGGCGGGTACGGGCCGAACTGCCAGTGGAGGAAGGGGTATCGAGAACATGACGATCCGGGTTGTGGTCGCCGAGGACCAGTCGGCCGTCCGGGCGGGACTGGTACTCATTCTGAGCAGCGCGCCCGACATCGAGGTCGTGGGCGAGGCCGGGGACGGCGAGGAGGCGGTGCGCCTGGCCCGCGAACTCCGGCCGGATCTCGTACTGATGGACATTCAGATGCCGCGGCTGGACGGGGTGTCGGCGACCGGCCAGGTGGTGACCGAACGGCTCGCGGACGTACTGGTGCTGACGACCTTCGATCTCGACGAGTACGTCTTCGGGGCGCTGCGGGCGGGGGCCGCGGGCTTCCTGCTGAAGAACACCGAAGCGCGCGATCTGCTCGATGCCGTACGCACGGTGGCGCGCGGCGAGGGCCTGATCGCCCCGGCGGTGACGCGCCGTCTGATCGCCGAGTTCGCCGGGACCGCGCCCGTACGGTCGGCAAAGGGGCCCGACCTCTCGGTGCTCGACGTTCTCACCCGGCGGGAGCGTGAGGTTCTGAGCTGCCTCGGCGAGGGCCTGTCGAACGCCGAGATCGCGGTCCGGCTCACCATGGCGGAGGCGACGGTGAAGACCCATGTGAGCAGGTTGCTGGGCAAGCTGGAGCTGCGCAGCCGGGTCCAGGCAGCCGTACTCGCACAGGAGTTGGGCGTCTGAGATCCAGGGCCTCTCGTTCGGGTCAGGGCGGATCGGGGCACGCCAGTGCCGCGGCAGGCAACGTTCGCCCCGTCGCGACGCCCGGCACGCACTCTCGCCGCACCGGACGAAAGCCCGAGTACGTCCAGTACGAGGGCTTCCGGCCGGCACGCCGGGAGCACGCACCGGACGCCGCTCCTCGACGGGCAAACGTTGCCTGCCGCGACACCGGCCCGGACTGGCGCAAAGGAGAGGCCCCAGCCGCGAACTTTGGTCCAGACCTCTTGACGATTGGTCCAGACCTTCCTAATCTCACCGAACACACTGCGGTGAGCACGCCATGACAAGGCGCGCTCAGGGCGGCGCAGGGTTTGCAGTCCACGGACCACCCCCGATTGTCCGGACCTCACCCGAGGAGCACCGTTGAGCACTGAAACCCCCCTACGCCGGATCCGATTCAGACTCGGGACCGGTAGAGCCACCAGATCCAGAGCGGTCGCCGGTATCACCGCACTGCTGCTTCCACTCGCCGCGATGGTCGGCCTCGCCTCCCCCGCCGAGGCCGCCACCTCGGCGACCGCGTCCTTCGTCAAGAAGTCCGACTGGGGCTCCGGCTTCGAGGGCCAGTGGACGGTGAAGAACACCGGCACCACCGCCCTGTCCTCCTGGACCATCGAGTGGGACTTCCCCTCCGGCACCGCGGTCGGCTCCGCCTGGGACGCCACCGTCACCAGCTCCGGCACCCACTGGACCGCCAAGAACCTCGGCTGGAACGGTTCGGTCGCCCCCGGCGCCTCCGTCAGCTTCGGCTTCAACGGCACCGGCCCCGGCGCCCCCACCGGCTGCAAGCTGAACGGCGCCTCCTGCGACGGCGGCAGCGTCCCCGGCGACAACGCCCCCTCGGCACCGGGCACCCCCACCGCGAGCGCCGTCACCGACACCTCGGCGAAGCTGAGCTGGACCGCCGCGACCGACGACAACGGCATCAAGAACTACGACGTGCTGCGCGACGGCGCGGTCGTCTCGACGGTCACCGGTACGACGTTCACCGACTCCGGCCTCAAGGCCGGCACCGACTACTCGTACACCGTGCAGGCCCGTGACACCGCCGACCAGACCGGTCCGGTCAGCGGCGCGGTCAAGGTCCGCACCACCGGCGGGGGCGGCAACCCCGACCCCGGCACCGGCGGCAAGGTCAACCTCGGTTACTTCACCGACTGGGGCGTCTACGGCCGGAACTACCACGTCAAGAACCTGGACACCTCGGGTTCCGCCGCGAAGATCACGCACATCAACTACGCCTTCGGCAACGTCCAGGGCGGCAGGTGCACCATCGGTGACTCCTACGCCGACTACGACATGGCGTACACCGCCGACAAGTCCGTCGACGGCGTCGCCGACACCTGGGACCAGCCGCTGCGCGGCAGCTTCAACCAGCTGCGCAAGCTCAAGGCGAAGTACCCCCACATAAAGGTCCTGTGGTCCTTCGGCGGCTGGACCTGGTCCGGTGGCTTCGGTGAGGCCGCGAAGAACCCGGCCGCGTTCGCCGAGTCCTGCTACAACCTGGTGGAGGACCCGCGCTGGGCCGACGTCTTCGACGGCATCGACATCGACTGGGAGTACCCCAACGCCTGCGGCCTGACCTGCGACACCAGCGGCCCGGCCGCACTCAAGGGCCTCACCACCGCGCTGCGCTCGAAGTTCGGCGGCAACAACCTCGTCACGGCCGCCATCACCGCCGACGGCTCCGACGGCGGAAAGATCGACGCCGCCGACTACGCCGGCGCCGCCCAGCCCCTGGACTGGTACAACGTGATGACCTACGACTTCTTCGGAGCCTGGGACGCCAAGGGCCCGACCGCCCCGCACTCCCCGCTCACCTCGTACAACGGCATCCCGAAGACCGGCTTCAGCTCGGCCGACGCCATCGCCAAGCTGAAGGCCCAGGGCGTCCCCGCCTCCAAGCTGCTGCTCGGCATCGGCTTCTACGGCCGCGGCTGGACCGGCGTCACCCAGGACACACCCGGCGGCACCGCCACCGGCGCCGCACCCGGCACCTACGAGGCCGGCATCGAGGACTACAAGGTCCTCAAGAACACCTGCCCCGCCACCGGAACCGTCGCCGGCACCGCCTACGCCCACTGCGGCACCAACTGGTGGAGCTACGACACCCCGGCCACCATCACGTCCAAGATGAACTGGGCGAAGAGCCAGGGCCTGGGAGGCGCGTTCTTCTGGGAGTTCAGCGGCGACACCGCGAACGGTGAACTCGTCGGCGCGATCAACAGCGGTCTGAAGTAACCCTCACGGTCCGAGAACCCCCACCAGCACCGCGCACCACCCCGGAAAGCCACCGGGGAGACGGGTCCGCCCCCGTCTCCCCGGTCTTTCGTCTGCTGGGCCCGTTCCACCGGACCCCGTATCACTAAGCCACGTTGACCCGCTGGCCGGGCGGGGCCGCCTCCAGCCAGGCGAGGAACCCGGTCAGCGCGTCCTCGCTCATGGCCAGCTCCAGGCGGGTCTCCCGATGGAGACAGCCGAGCACCACGGCATCGGACAGCAGCGCAAGCTCTTCCTCGCCCTCGGGCAGCCGCCGGGCGACCACCTCGATAGCAGAACGCTCCAGGACCCGGCGAGGTCGAGGAGCGTAGGAGAAGACACGGAACCAGTCGATCTGGTCCTCGCTGTACCGGGCCACCCCGTAGACCCATCCCTTGCCCGAGAGATCGGGCTCTTCCGGAACGTTCCAGCGCAGGCTGCAGTCGAAGGTCCCGCCGGAGCGCTGAATCAGCCGCCGGCGCAGACCGAAGACGAAGAGTCCCACCAGGACCAGTGCGACGACCAGTCCGCCCACCCACAGCGCGAGGAACATCTCCACCGACCTCCTCGCGTCGTCGAGTAACGGATACCGCCAGAACTACAACCGCACCTGCATCGCCTCAGCCGCGGCACGGTCTGGAGTGGTCTCCAGCTCGGGCCGCGGCTGAGGGTAAAGCTACGTGGTCGCGGGGTGCTAGCGCACCGCCACCGCACGCAGTCGCACTTCGGCGCGCCGCTCGGAAGCGGCGTCCGTGTCCGACTTCGCACGCTCCAGCGCACGCTCGGCGCGCTGGACATCGATCTCGTCCGCCAGCTCCGCGATCTCCGCGAGCATCGAGAGCTTGTCGTCCGCGAACGAGATGAATCCGCCGTGCACAGCGGCGACAACGGTGCCGCCGCCGCTCGTGCGGATCGTCACCGGGCCCGATTCCAGCACACCCAGAAGCGGCTGGTGACCGGGCATGACGCCGATGTCGCCGGACGTGGTGCGCGCGACGACCAGGGTGGCCTCGCCGGACCAGACACTGCGGTCCGCGGCGACCAGCTCGACGTGCAGCTCAGCAGCCAAGGGTGGCTCCTCGGGTCACCACCCGGCCGTTCGAGCCGGGTGTTGGGTCAATTCTAAGGGGCGTGGTGAGGGGGACGGGACACACCCCGTCCCCCTCGATGAGCCATGGGCTCAGGAGACGCCGAGCTCCTTGGCGTTGGCCTTGAGGTCCTCGATGCCACCGCACATGAAGAACGCCTGCTCGGGGAAGTGGTCGTACTCGCCGTCGCAGATCGCGTTGAACGCGGCGATCGACTCGTCGAGCGGAACGTCCGAACCGTCCACGCCGGTGAACTGCTTGGCGACGTGGGTGTTCTGCGACAGGAAGCGCTCGACGCGACGGGCACGGTGGACAACGAGCTTGTCCTCCTCGCCCAGCTCGTCGATACCGAGGATCGCGATGATGTCCTGGAGGTCCTTGTACTTCTGGAGGATCCCCTTGACGCGCATGGCGGCCGCGTAGTGGTCCTCCGCGATGTAACGCGGGTCCAGGATGCGGGACGTGGAGTCCAGCGGGTCCACGGCCGGGTAGATGCCCTTCTCGGAGATCGGACGGGAGAGAACCGTCGTCGCGTCGAGGTGGGCGAAGGTGGTGGCCGGGGCCGGGTCGGTCAGGTCGTCCGCGGGAACGTAGATCGCCTGCATCGAGGTGATCGAGTGACCACGGGTCGACGTGATGCGCTCCTGCAGCAGACCCATCTCGTCGGCCAGGTTCGGCTGGTAACCCACCGCGGACGGCATACGGCCGAGCAGGGTGGACACCTCGGAGCCGGCCTGGGTGTACCGGAAGATGTTGTCGATGAAGAAGAGCACGTCCTGCTTCTGCACATCGCGGAAGTACTCCGCCATGGTCAGACCGGCCAGCGCGACGCGCAGACGCGTGCCCGGCGGCTCGTCCATCTGACCGAAGACGAGCGCCGTCTTGTCGATGACGCCCGAGTCGGCCATTTCCTCGATGAGGTCGTTGCCCTCACGGGTGCGCTCACCGACACCGGCGAACACCGACACACCGTCGTGGTTGTTGGCCACGCGGTAGATCATTTCCTGGATCAGAACGGTCTTGCCGACACCGGCACCACCGAACAGACCGATCTTTCCACCCTTGACGTACGGGGTGAGAAGGTCGATGACCTTGACGCCGGTCTCGAACATCTCGGTCTTGGACTCGAGCTGGTCGAAGTTGGGCGCCTTGCGGTGGATCGGCCAGCGCTCGGTGACCTCGGCCTCGGCCTCGGGCTTGTTCAGGATCTCACCGAGGGTGTTGAACACCTTGCCCTTGGTGATGTCGCCGACCGGGACCGTGATGCCGGTGCCCGTGTCGGTCACCGGGGCCTGGCGGACCAGACCGTCGGTGGGCTGCATCGAGATCGCGCGGACCAGGCCTTCGCCGAGGTGCTGGGCGACCTCGAGGGTCAGCGTCTTGAGCTTGCCGTCCTCGGCCGGGTCGGCCACCTGGACGGTCAGCGCGTTGTAGATGTCCGGCATCGCGTCGACGGGGAACTCCACGTCGACGACCGGGCCGATGACCCGGGCGACGCGGCCCGTGGCAACGGCCGTCTCAACTGTCGTCGTCATTACTTGTCACTCCCCGCGGTCGCGTCGGCCAGCGCACTGGCACCACCGACGATCTCGCTGATTTCCTGGGTGATTTCGGCCTGGCGGGCCGCGTTGGCAAGCCGGGAGAGGCTCTTGATGAGCTCACCGGCGTTGTCGGTGGCCGACTTCATCGCGCGGCGGCGGGCGGCGTGCTCGGAAGCAGCGGCCTGCAGCAGCGCGTTGTAGATCCGGCTCTCGACGTACCGCGGAAGCAGGGCGTCGAGGACGTCCTCCGCCGACGGCTCGAAGTCGAAGAGCGGCAGGATCTCGCCCTTGCCGTCCTCCTCCTTCGCGGCGTCCAGACTGAGCGGCAGCATCCGGTTGTTCACCGGGTTCTGCGTCATCATCGACACGAACTCCGTGAAGACGATGTGCAGCTCGTCCACGCCGCCCTCGGCGGTCTCCTTGGTGACCGCTTCGATCAGCGGGGCCGCGGCCCGCTTCGCATCCGCATACGTCGGGCTGTCGGTGAAGCCCGTCCACGATTCCTCGATCTTGCGCTCGCGGAATCCGTAGTAGGCGACGCCCTTGCGGCCGATCACATACGTGACGACCTCCTTGCCCTCACCGCGCAGCCGCTCGGTCAGTCGCTCCGCGGCCTTGATGGCGTTGGAGGAGTAACCGCCGGCCAGACCGCGGTCGCTCGTGACGAGCAGGACCGCGGCCCGCGCCGGAGCGTCGGCCTCGGTGGTCAGCGGGTGCTTGGTGGTGGAGCCGGTCGCGACCGCGGTCACCGCGCGGGTGAGCTCGGTCGCGTACGGCGTCGACGCCGCCACCTGGCGCTGCGCCTTGACGATGCGCGAAGCGGCGATCATCTCCATCGCCTTGGTGATCTTCTTCGTGGCGGTGACGGAGCGAATGCGGCGCTTGTAAACGCGAAGCTGAGCGCCCATCGATCAGCCCTCGCCCAGGAGCTTGCCGTCCGAGGTCTCGAACTGCTGCTTGAAGGAGGCGACGGCGTCGGCGATCGCCTGCAGCGTGTCGTCGGACATCTTGGCGCCCTCGCGGATGCTGGTCAGGAGGTCCTTGCGCTCGCGGCGCAGGTACTCCAGCAGCTCCGTCTCGAAGCGGCGGATGTCCTCGACCGGGACGTCGTCCATCTTGCCGTTGGTGCCGGCCCAGATGGAGACGACCTGCTCCTCGACCGGGAACGGGGAGTACTGCGGCTGCTTCAGCAGCTCGACCATGCGCTTACCACGCTCCAGCGACGCCTTCGAGGCCGCGTCCAGGTCGGAACCGAAGGCGGCGAACGCCTCCAGCTCGCGGTACTGGGCGAGGTCGACACGGAGGCGGCCGGACACCTGGCGCATCGCCTTGTGCTGGGCGGAGCCACCGACGCGGGAGACCGAGATACCGACGTTCAGGGCCGGACGCTGGCCGGCGTTGAACAGGTCGGACTCCAGGAAGCACTGGCCGTCGGTGATGGAGATGACGTTGGTCGGGATGAACGCCGACACGTCGTTCGCCTTGGTCTCGACGATCGGGAGGCCCGTCATCGAACCGGCGCCCATGTCGTCGGAGAGCTTGGCGCAGCGCTCCAGCAGACGCGAGTGGAGGTAGAAGACGTCGCCCGGGTATGCCTCACGGCCCGGCGGACGGCGCAGCAGCAGCGACACGGCGCGGTAGGCGTCGGCCTGCTTCGAGAGGTCGTCGAAGATGATCAGGACGTGCTTGCCCTGGTACATCCAGTGCTGGCCGATGGCCGAACCGGTGTACGGCGCCAGGTACTTGAAGCCGGCCGGGTCGGACGCCGGGGCGGCGACGATGGTCGTGTACTCGAGCGCGCCGGCCTCTTCGAGGGCACCGCGCACGGAGGCGATGGTGGAGCCCTTCTGACCGATGGCGACGTAGATGCAGCGCACCTGCTTGTTCACGTCGCCCGAGCGCCAGTTGTCGCGCTGGTTGATGATCGTGTCGACGGCCAGAGCGGTCTTACCCGTCTGACGGTCGCCAATGATCAGCTGACGCTGGCCGCGGCCGATCGGCACCATGGCGTCGACGGCCTTGTAGCCGGTCTGCATCGGCTCGTGCACCGACTTACGGACCATGACGCCAGGGGCCTGCAGCTCGAGGGCGCGACGGCTGTCGGTCGCGATCTCGCCGAGACCGTCGATCGGGTTGCCGAGCGGGTCGACGACGCGGCCGAGGTAGCCCTCGCCGACGCCGACGGAGAGCACCTCACCGGTGCGCTGCACCGGCTGGCCCTCTTCGATGCCGCTGAACTCGCCGAGGACGATCGCACCGATCTCGCGCTCCTCGAGGTTGAGGGCGAGACCGAGGGTGCCGTCCTCGAACTTCAGCAGCTCGTTCGCCATGGCCGAGGGAAGACCCTCGACCTTCGCGATGCCGTCGCCGGCAACGCTGACCGTACCGACCTCCTCGCGCGAGGCCGCGTCCGGCTTGTACGACTGGACAAAGTTCTCCAGCGCGTCCCGGATCTCCTCCGGCCGGATCGTGAGCTCCGCCATCTGGGTTCCCTGCTCTCCTTGTTGGGCCCGAAGTTTCTTAAGGGGGTCTGGGGGCCGACCCCCAGGAATCTTCTGCAATTTCTGCACGGCCCAACCGGGCCGCTGGTCTTGCTCTGTTCTCTTGCTGCGTTGCGTCGGTCAGCCGGCCATGCGACGGGTCGCCTCGTCGAGGCGCTCCGAGATGGTGCCGTCGATGACCTCGTCGCCGACCCTCACCGCGATCCCGCCGAGGACCGTCGGGTCCACGTCGAGGTTGAGGTGCATCGGGCGGCCGTAGATCTTCGCCAGCGCGGCGCCGAGGCGCTGCTTCTGCCGATCACTGAGCGGCACTGCCGAGGTGACCACGGCGACCAGGCGTTCCCGGCGCTCCGCGGCCAGCTTGGAGAGGGACTCGAGTCCCTCTTCCAGGCTACGTCCACGCGGCTGGGTGACAAGACGCGTGATGAGCCGCTCGGTGGCGGGCCGTGCCTTGCCGCCGAGCAGGCTGTGCAGCAGCTGCCCCTTGGCGGACGCGGACGCGGACCGGTCGGTGAGCGCGGCGCGCAGCTCCTTGTCGGAGGCGACGATCCGGCCGAACCGGAACAGCTCGTCCTCGACGTCGTCGAGGTCTCCGCTGCGCTGGGCGGCGGTGAGGTCTGCGGTGTTGGCCAGTTCCTCGACCGAGTCGACCAGGTCGCGCGACTGCGACCAGCGGGAGCGGACCATGCCGGAGATCAGGTCGACGGCCTCGCCGCCCACCTGACCGCGCAGCAGTCGTCCGGCCAGCTCCGCCCTGGCCTCGCCGGGCTGCGACGGGTCGGTGAGGACCCGTCGCAGGGAGACCTCGCGCTGGAGCAGCGCCGTTACGGCGGCCAGCTCCTCGGCGAGCTTCGCCACGTCGACCGAGGTGTTGTCGGTCAGCGCGTCGAGGGACTCGCGTGCGGCAGCCAGCGCCTCGCGGCTCGCGCCGTTCATCGGACGGCCTCGGCCTTCGCCTCGAGCTCGTCGAGGAAACGGTCGACGGTGCCGCTCTGCCGGGCGTGGTCCTCAAGGGACTCGCCGACGAGCTTGCCGGCCAGGTCGGTGGCGAGCTTGCCCACGTCCTGACGCAGCGCGGCAGCCGCGGACTTGCGGTCGGCCTCGATCTGGGCGTGGCCGGCAGCGATGATCTCCTCACGCTGCCGCTGGCCTTCCGCCCGCATCTCCTGCAGGATCACAGCGCCCTGCTCCTGCGCCTCCTGGCGCAGGCGCGCGGCCTCGTGACGGGCCTCGGCGAGCTGAGCCTTGTACTGCTCAAGAACGCTCTGGGCCTCGGTCTGGGCCGCATCGGCCTTTTCGATACCGCCTTCGATGGCCTCGCGGCGCTCTTCCAGAACCTTGTTGATGTTCGGGAGAAGCTTCTTGGCGAGGAAGCCGAAGACGATGACGAAGGCGATCAGACCGATGACGAGCTCAGGAATCGGCGGAATAAGCGGATTCTGCGCCTCTTCGGCCGCGAGCTGAACCAGGTGGTTCACATCAGTGCCTTTCGTCGGAACGGACTAGTCGCGGTTCGTCAGCTGTAGACGAACGGCATGACCAGACCGATCAGGGCAAGCGCCTCACAGAAGGCGAAGCCGAGAATCTGGTTGGCGCGGATCAGGCCGGCAGCCTCGGGCTGACGGGCGAGGGCCTGGGTGCCGTTACCGAAGATGATGCCGACGCCGACGCCGGGGCCGATGGCGGCCAGGCCGTAGCCGACGGAGCTGAGGGAACCGGTGACGGCGGCAAGGGTCTGGGACATGCCAGTTCTTCCTTCTTCTCTTTCACGGACCGGTGGGGGTTGGCCACCGGACGACTGGGGGTATGGGAGGCGCGATCAGTGGTGCTCGGCGACAGCGCCCTGGATGAAGCTGCACGCCAGGAGCACGAAGACGTACGCCTGAACAGCCTGGATGAAGAGCTCGAAGACCGTCATCACGATGACCATCACGAACGAGACGCCCGCGTAGGCGATACCGATGCCGTTGAGCAGGTACCAGCTGGCGATGGTGAAGAGCAGCAGCAGCGTGTGACCGGCGAACATGTTCGCGAAGAGTCGGACCGCGTGCGTGAACGGGCGGACCAGGACGTTCGAGAAGAACTCGATGACCATGACCAGCGGCAGCACCGGGCCGAGCGACTTGTCGTAGCCGGTCAGGTTCTTGAAGCCGCCGACGAAGCCGTGGCGCTTGAAGGTGAGGCTCATCCAGATGATGTAGACGATCGCGGCCAGGCCGGCCGGATACGCGATGATCGACGTCACCGGGAACTGGGCGAGCGGGATGATCGACCAGAGGTTCATCATCCACACGAAGAAGAAGATCGAGACCATCAGCGGGACGTACTTCTCGCCCTCGCGCTTGCCGAGCGTCTCGTAGACGATGCCGCGGCGTACGAAGTCGTATCCGGCCTCGGCGACCATCTGCAGCTTGCCCGGAACGACCTTCGGCTTGCGGAAGGCGGCCCAGAAGAAGCCGACGATGATGACCGTACCGAGGAGCGCCAGCAGCATCGTCTTGTTGAAGTAGATGTTGCTGTCCGCGTCACCGAAGATCGGCTCGAACAGGAAAGAGTGCAGGCCAGGACCCGGGAAACCACAACCGGAGAAGATGTGGCAATCGGTCTCGAAGGCGAGCACCTGCGTCGGGTCAGCACTCACCGCGGGCTCCTTCAGCGTGGCGCATAGGTACGGCAACCTCGTTGTGTCGGCGCGGCGCACAGCCGCGGTTCGGCACTGGACTGGTGTTACGGATGTGTGAGCGGCAGTCAGGCATTGAGCCTCGCGATCGAGCAGGCGTCAGCTCACATGCCCGCGCCCGCAGTGCCGCAGTTGGAACCGGACGATAGCAGGGTCTTGAACCCGCACTTATCCCGCCCCTACCCTTCACGACTTCGAGCCCGTGTTCTTGGGCTTTTCCGCCTTGTCGGACTCGGGTTCGACGTAAAGGATCTTGGCCTTCATGTGCGCACGCGTCTGTGCGCCGATCCACACGAGGGTCATCGCGACCAGCGTGATCGCGAAGGCCTTCGGATTGAACATCGTCGTGTTCTTGAATGCGGCGACAAAGATGAACAGAAGAAGAAGCTGAGCCGTGTACAGCATCAGCCCCATCGCCTGGAACAGGTGAGGCAGGGACCGCGCGGTCCGCAGCAGGACCAGCAGTCCGATCCCCATGAAGAGGATCACCACGATCGTCGCAACGCCCGCGCCGAGGGCCCCCTTGCCGCCCGCGACACCAGCGCCGACAGCAACGGCGACAGCGCCGGCGACAGCGGTGGGTACGGCGGCTTGAAGGAGAGTCCGGACGTCGTTGGACGGCATGGCGGCAGCTCCGCTTGCAGGGGGTGGGCAGTGTGTCGTCATGGACGAGCCTAGGCCCGGTCCGAGTCAATGCCTCGGGCCAGTGGACCGCGTTACTCGGGTCCTTCGGCTCCGTCACCGGGCTTCGTGAACGGTATCACAAACTATTTGATGAGGTCTTTACCAAGAAAGTGTGCTTACTGTCACACATGGGAGTGAATTCGCGCATGTGAGCAAGACAACTCAATATGTTGCCTGGTATTGCCCCCTGATGCCCGATTCTCAGCGCGCGGATTCAGCCCTGTCTCTGTCCGAAAAACGCGAACGAGGGCCGATGGCGGTCGCCCCGTTGACGCCCGAGACTCCCACGACGACCCGGGCCCGCTCCTGCGCCTCGGGCCCCGTCCGCCCCATCCCGCCCTCCAGCGGCTCCTGTTGGGCCCTGGGCGCCGACGCGGGTTCCTCCCCGGGCTCCTCACCCTTGCCCCGCCTCTGGCGATAGCGAGGCGGTACGAGGCGTTCCGCCCAGTACGGCGCGCGCGGGGTGAAGCGGGGCATCAGCAGCAGTACGAGACCCACCGCGCTCATCCCCATGATCACCAGCACGATCCACAGGGACGCCGAGTGCACCGAATAGCCGACCGCCCCGAAGGCGATCAGGGCCGACCAGAAGTACATGATCAGCACGGCCCTGCTGTGCGAATGGCCGATCTCCAGCAGCCGGTGGTGCAGATGGCCGCGGTCCGCCGCGAACGGCGACTGGCCGTTCCACGTGCGGCGCACGATCGCCAGCACCAGGTCCGCGGCCGGGATCGCGATGATCGTCAGCGGCAGCAGCAGCGGGATGAAGACCGGCAGCATCGCTTGGGTGGCCTCGCGCTCACTGCCCGCGAAAAGCTTCATCGTGTCCGGGTCCACCAGGCCCGTCACCGAGATCGCACCGGCCGCGAGCACCAGGCCGATCAACATCGAGCCCGAGTCGCCCATGAAGATCCGCGCCGGATGCATGTTGTGCGGCAGGAAGCCCAGGCACATGCCCATCAGGATCGCCATGAAGAGCGTCGCCGGGGCCGCGGCCTCGATCATGTGCCCGTACCAGAGCCGGTACGTGTACAGGAAGAACGCGGCGGCGGCGATGCACACCATGCCCGCCGCGAGGCCGTCCAGCCCGTCGACGAAGTTGACCGCGTTGATCGTGATGACGACCAGGGCGACCGTGAGCAGCGTGCCCTGCCACTGGGTGAGCGCCACGGTGCCGACGCCGGGGATCGGCAGCCACAGGATCGTCAGACCCTGGAGGACCATCACCGCGGCGGCGATCATCTGCCCGCCCAGCTTGATCAGGGCGTCGAGCTCGAACTTGTCGTCCAGGACACCGATCAGCCAGATCAGCGCGGCCCCGGAGAGCAGCGCCCTGGGCTCCGTGGAGAGCTGGAAGACCCAGTCGAGGTTTTGGAGATGGGCCGCGACGATCAGTCCGGCGCACAGCCCGCCGAACATGGCGATGCCACCGAGCCGCGGTGTCGGTTCTCGGTGGACGTCACGCGCACGGATCGCGGGCATCGCCCCGATCGCGATGGCGAACTTACGCACCGGACCGGTCAGCAGATAGGTCACCGCGGCCGTGACACAGAGCGTCAGCAGGTAATCACGCACGGGCTGCCCCATAGATTTCGCCGGCCATCTCAGCCCACACCTTAAACCGTCCGGCCGTCGGGGACTGCCGCGCTGCACGGGCCTCATGACCGAGGACACGTCCTTCGGACCGATCGGTTCCGCACCGACGCCTACCCCGGATACGGCGGATGGTTCTCCACCAGCTCCCGCACCTGCGCGCGGATGTCGTTCTCCTCACGCACCGCGGTTCCGAAGAGCACCGCCAGCCTGGCCATGTCGGCATCGTCCATGCCCTGCGTGGTGACCGCCGCGGTGCCGAGCCTGATGCCCCGGGCGTCCCCGTACGGCAGCGCGCAGGTGTCCAGCACCAGGCCGGCCGCCACCAGCCGGGCGCGGGCGGTCGGGCCGTCGACGCCCAGCGGGGCCGGGTCCGCGACGATCAGGTGGGTGTCCGTGCCGCCCGTGGTGACCTCGAAGCCCTCCGCCTCCAGACCGTCGGCCAGCACCCGGGCATGGGCGACCACCTGATGCGCGTACGTCGCGAACGCCGGGGTGGCCGCCTCCCCGAACGCGACGGCCTTCGCGGCGACCGTGTGCATCTGCGCGCCGCCCTGCGTGAACGGGAAGACCGCCCGGTCGATCCGCTCGGCCAGTTCCGCGCCGCACAGGATCATCCCGCCGCGCGGCCCGCGCAGCACCTTGTGCGTCGTCGCGCAGACCACGTCGGCGTACGGCACCGGGCTCGGCGCCGCTCCCCCGGCGATCAGCCCCATCGGGTGCGCGGAGTCGGCGATCAGATACGCGCCCACCTCGTCGGCGATCTCCCGGAACAGCTCGTAGTCGGGATGGCGGGGGTACGAGATGGAGCCGCTCACGATCGCCTTGGGGCGGTGGGCCCGGGCCAGGGCGCGCACCTGCTCGTAGTCGATCAGGCCGCTCTCGGAGTCCACCCCGTAGCCGACGAACTCGAACCAGCGGCCGGAGAAGTTGGCGGGCGAACCATGGGTGAGGTGCCCGCCGTACGAGAGACCCATCGCGAGCACCGTGTCACCGGGGCGGAGCAGGGCGGCGTACGCGGCGAGGACCGCGGAGGAGCCGGAGTGCGGCTGGACATTGGCGTGCTCGGCGCCGAAGAGCGAGGTGGCGCGGCGGCAGGCGATGCGTTCGGCGGCGTCGGCCTGCTCGCAGCCGCCGTGGTGGCGGGCGCCGGGATAGCCCTCGGCGTACTTGTTCGCGAGGGGTGAGCCGAGGGCGGCGAGGACCGCGGGCGAGGTGAAGTTCTCGGCGGCGGTCAGCTGCAGGGTGCTGGACTGGCGGTGCAGCTCCCCCAGCAGCACGGCTGCGATCTCCGGGTCCTCCCGGAGCAGGGCGCCGAAGTCCTGCGGCAGGGCGGTGCCGGGGGCGGAGGACGGTGCGGCTGGAGTGGTGACCGGCATCGATGGGCTCCGGGCCTGGGGAGGGGTGCTGGCGTCAGCTCCAAATGTAGGCCCGCGAAGGCCCGCCTGCCCGCTGTGCGGCGCCGCGGCGCACCCGTTGGGACCAGGGGTGCCCGGCAGGCGCGTACGCCCGTCAGTGCGGCGCGGGCACGCCCGTCAGCGCCGTGACCACCGGGTCGAGGGCCTGGTTGATCTCGTCGCCGATGGAGCGGAAGAAGGTGATCGGGGCACCGTAGGGGTCGTACACCTCGTCCGCGTCGGCGGTGGGGGCCAGCAGCCAGCCGCGCAGCGCGGCCGCGGCCCGGACCAGCGCGCGGGCGCGCTCGACGACGCCCTCGTCCCGCGGGTCGGGCAGCGTGGCGGGGTCTATCGCCCGGACCAGGCGGGTGAATTCCTTGAGGGTGAAGGTCCGCAGGCCGGCCGAGTGACCCATCGAGATCACCTGCGCGCGGTGGTCACGGGTGGCGGTGAGCACCAGGTCGGCGCGGATCACGTGCTCGTCGAGCAGTTCCCGGCCGACGAAGCCGGTGGTGTCGGCGCCGAAGTCGGCGAGGACGGTCTCGGCGTTGGCCTCCATGGGGGCGCCTTCGTGGCCCCAGGTGCCCGCGCTCTCCACGATCAGTCCGCCGCCTAGCGGATCGCCGAGGCGGTCCACCAGGGCATGGCGGGTGAGCCGCTCGGTGATCGGCGAGCGGCAGACGTTGCCGGTGCTGACGTGGAGGATGCGGAAAGAGCCGGCCCGCCCCGCTATGCCACGCCCCTCAGGGGCGGTCAACTGGCCACCTCGAGGTCGGGTACCACCTTGCGGAGCTCCTCCACGGAGAGCGCGCCGGCACGCAGCAGCACGGGGACCTTGCCGGTCACGTCGACGATCGACGAGGGCACGATGCCGGGCGTCGGGCCCCCGTCCAGGTAGACGGAGACGGAGTCGCCGAGCATCTCCTGGGCCGCGTCGCAGTCCTCGGGGGCCGGGTGACCGGTGAGGTTGGCGCTGGAGACGGCCATCGGGCCGACCTCCGTGAGCAGCTCGATGGCGACCGGGTGCAGCGGCATCCGGATGGCGACGGTGCCGCGGGTGTCCCCGAGGTCCCACTGGAGCGACGGCTGGTGCTTGGCGACGAGCGTGAGGGCGCCGGGCCAGAAGGCGTCGACAAGCTCCCATGCCTGCTCGGAGAAGTCGGTGACCAGGCCGTGCAGGGTGTTCGGGGAGCCGATCAGGACGGGGGTCGGCATGTTGCGGCCGCGGCCCTTGGCGTCCAGCAGGTCGGCGACGCCCTCGGCGCTGAAGGCGTCCGCGCCGATGCCGTACACGGTGTCGGTGGGCAGCACGACCAGTTCGCCGCGGCGGACGGCCGACGCGGCCTCACGCAGACCCGTCGTACGGTCGGTCGCGTCGTTGCAGTCGTATCGCCGTGCCATCAGCCGGCCTCCTCAAGCGTGTACGGGTGTCGCGGGTACGGGTCGTGCGGGTGGTGGCCGCCGGTCACGGCGTGGCCTTGCGGGCCGTGGCGAACCGCGGCCGGTTGTTCAGGTCGGGGTGGTCGGCCGCGTCCGCCCAGCCTCGTTCCTCGGTGAAGATCCACGGCACCTGGCCGCCCTGGGTGTCGGCGTGCTCGATGACGACGAGGCCGCCGGGGCGCAGCAGGCGGTGTGCGGTGCGTTCGATGCCGCGGATGGTGTCGAGGCCGTCCTCACCGGAGAAGAGAGCCATCTCCGGGTCGTGGTCGCGGGCCTCGGGCGCCACGTACTCCCACTCGGTGAGCGGGATGTACGGCGGGTTGGAGATGACCAGGTCGACCTGACCGTCCAGCTCGGGGAGGGCGGTCAGTGCGTCTCCCTGGTGGACGGTGACCCTGGATCCGGCGGCGTTCTTCCTGGTCCACTCGATGGCGTCGTCGGAGAGCTCGACGGCGTGCACGCGCGAGCGCGGCACCTCCTGGGCCATGGCCAGGGCGATGGCGCCCGATCCGCTGCACAGGTCGACGACGACCGGCTCGACGACGTCCATCGCGCGCACGGCGTCTATCGCCCAGCCGACGACCGATTCGGTCTCCGGGCGGGGGACGAAGACACCGGGGCCGACCTGGAGCTCCAGGTAGCGGAAGAAGGCGCGGCCGGTGATGTGCTGGAGCGGTTCGCGGGCCTCGCGGCGGGCGATGGCCTCCCAGTAGCGGGCGTCGAAGTCCGCGTCCGGCACCCGGTGCAGCTCGCCCCGCTTGACGCCGTGCACGAACGCGGCGAGTTCCTCCGCGTCGAATCGCGGCGAGGGCACACCGGCGTCGGCCAGCCGCTGGGTGGCCTGGGCCACCTCGGCGAGCAGCAGGTTCATCGCGGTTCTCCGTACGGTTTACGGGTGGGGCGGGCTTTGCTCACGCAGCGGCGAGCTTGGCGGCGGAGTCGGCGTCGACACACGCCTGGATCACGGAGTCCAGATCGCCGTCGAGCACCTGGTCCAAGTTGTACGCCTTGAAGCCGACGCGGTGGTCCGAGATCCGGTTTTCCGGGAAGTTGTACGTACGGATCTTCTCGGAACGGTCGACCGTGCGCACCTGGCTGCGCCGTACGTCCGAAGCCTCCTGCTCGGCGGCCTCCTGGGCGGCGGCGAGCAGCCGCGAGCGCAGGATGCGCATGGCCTGCTCCTTGTTCTGGAGCTGGCTCTTCTCGTTCTGGCAGGAGGCGACGACGCCGGTCGGCAGGTGGGTGATGCGGACCGCCGAGTCCGTGGTGTTGACGGACTGGCCGCCGGGGCCCGAGGAGCGGTAGACGTCGATACGGAGATCGTTGGCGTGGATCTCGACGTCGACCTCCTCGGCCTCGGGCGTGACGAGCACACCGGCGGCGGAGGTGTGGATGCGGCCCTGCGACTCGGTGGACGGCACCCGCTGCACGCGGTGCACCCCGCCCTCGTACTTCAGCCGGGCCCACACACCCTGGCCGGGCTCGGTGGCGCCGTTTCCGCCCTTGGTCTTCACGGCGACCTGGACGTCCTTGTAGCCGCCGAGCTCGGACTCGGTGGAGTCGATGATCTCGGTCTTCCAGCCGACGCGCTCGGCGTAGCGCAGGTACATCCGCAGCAGATCGCCGGCGAACAGGGCGGACTCGTCGCCGCCCGCGCCCGCCTTGATCTCCAGGAGCACGTCCTTGTCGTCGCTGGGGTCGCGCGGGATCAGGAGCAGGCGGAGCTTCTCGGTGAGCTCTTCGCGCTGCTTCTCCAGCTCCTTGACCTCGGCGGCGAAGTCGGGGTCGTCGGCGGCGAGCTCGCGGGCCGTCCCGATGTCGTCCCCGGCCTGCTTCCAGGCGCGGTACGTGGCGACGATCGGGGTCAGCTCGGCGTAGCGCTTGTTGAGCCTGCGCGCGTTGGCCTGGTCGGCGTGGACCGCGGGGTCCGCGAGCTTCTTCTCGAGATCGGTCTGTTCGCCGATCAGTTCCTCGACCGCCTCGAACATCTTCGGGCTCCTGGTTTCTTCACTCGGGCGTGCCTGCTGGACGGCGTGATGCCGGCCGGGCGGGGATACGTGACGGGGCCGCGTACCCCCGGCCGGAAAAAACGCCGGTCCCGACGCCCCCGCTAGAGGGCGCCGAGAACCGGCGCAGTGGCTCGCTACTTGCTGGCGGAGCCGGCAGCCTTGCCGAAGCGGGCCTCGAAGCGGGCCACGCGGCCACCGGTGTCGAGGATCTTCTGCTTGCCCGTGTAGAACGGGTGGCACTCGGAGCAGACGTCGGCGCGGATGGTGCCGCCGTCGATGGTGCTCCGGGTCGTGAACGACGCGCCACAGGTGCAGCTGACCTGCGTCTCGGCGTACTCGGGGTGGATGTCGCGCTTCAAGGGTTTCTCCTAGGTTCGGGAGGGCACCGGGTCGCACGCGCGGATTGCGCGTCCGTGAACCGGGGCCGACGTACCAGTTTGCCAGGACCGGCCGTATCTCCCAAAACCGGGGGCGGGCCGTACCTATTCCCGGCCCGCCCGGTCACTGCACGATGTCACCCGCGTCGCCCTTGTCGCCCGCCGACTTCTCGGTGGCGGAGGCGGGGATCGGCTGGTCCTGCGCGAGCGCGGTCCACACCTGACGGGCGGCGTCGTCCAGCGGTACGACGCGGTTCGGGTCGGCCGGGTCGTACTGCACGGGCAGCGTGACCATGTGGACGTTCTTCGAATCGAGCCCCTTGAGGCCGTTGGCGAAAGCCGTGAGTTCCTTGACCGAGCCGAGGTCGGAGTCGGTGGTGACGGTCTTGGTGGCCGTGTCCGCGAGGTCGTACAGGGTCTTCGGGTTCGTGAACACCCCGACGGTCTGGACCTGTTCCATCAGCGCCTTGATGAACGCCTGCTGGAGCTGGATGCGGCCGAGGTCGCTGCCGTCGCCGACGCTCGTGCGGGTACGGACCAGCCCCAGCGACTGCTCCCCGTCGAGGGTGTGGGTGCCGGGTTCGAGCTTCAGATGGCTCTTGGGGTCGTCGATCGCCTGAGTGGTGGTGATCTCCACGCCGCCCAGCTCGTCGATGAGCTTCTTGAAGCCGGTGAAGTCGACTTCGAGGTAGTGGTCCATGCGGATGCCGGACATGGCCTCGACGGTCTTGACCGCGCAGGCCGGTCCGCCGACTTCGTACGCCGTGTTGAACATCGCGCGCTGCTGGCCCTCGATGGTCTGCCCGGTGGTGTCACTGGTGCAGTCGGGGCGGGTGACGAGGGTGTCACGCGGGATGGAGACCACGGAGGCCTTCTTGTGGCCCTTGTTGACGTGGAGGACCATCGCGGTGTCGGAGCGGGCCGTTCCCTCGTCGGCGCCGTACTCGGAGTTCGCGCCCGACCGGGAGTCCGAGCCGAGCACGAGGATGTCCTGGGAGCCGTCGTCGATGTCGTCGGGGCGGTCCTTGCCCAGTGCCGCGTTGATGTCGACGGCCTTGAGGTTGCCGTTGAGCTTGAAGTAGGCGAATCCCAGTCCGGCACCACCGACGACGAGCGCGCCGGCCAGGGCCCAGGCGGCGATCGCGGTCGCCCTGCGGCGACGGGAGGGTTTCTTCCGGCGCTTGCCGGTGGGGCGTATTCGGCCGCCTCTCCCGTTCTGCTCAATCATCGGTCTCCTTCGGTCGTCAGTTCTCCCCGGCTACCCCCAGCAGCGGTGTTCGGGCAATGAGACGTCGACATGTCGCTACCGCGTACGACGCCGTGGCACGAAGAAGGGTTACACAGCCACCTGTTGTTTCCACGTGAGGACGAAACGGACACCGGATACGGCTCAACAGCCAGTGATCCCGCGTTCACCTGCGGTTTCTTGGGCGGTACAGGCATCACGGCGGGCCCGGCGGCACGTCCGGCATGTGGCAAAGGTCTCGGTTCGACCACAGGCGGCGGGGTCGGCTGCGTCACATTCGCCCCGCCCACGGCACAGGGCCGCCCCCGGCACCGAAGTGCCGGGGGCGGCCCTGTGATTCGACCGGTCCGGTACGACGTCAGTCGTTGCCGTTGCCCGGAGCCGGCGTCGTCTTCTGGATCTGGAGCAGGAACTCGGCGTTGGACTGGGTCTTCTTCATCCGGTCCAGGAGGAGCTCGATCGCCTGCTGCTGGTCGAGCGCGTGCAGCACCCGGCGCAGCTTCCAGACGATCGCCAACTCCTCGCTGCCCAGGAGGATTTCCTCCTTGCGGGTGCTGGACGCGTCGACGTCCACCGCCGGGAAGATGCGCTTGTCCGAGAGCTTCCGGTCGAGCTTGAGCTCCATGTTGCCGGTGCCCTTGAACTCCTCGAAGATCACCTCGTCCATGCGCGAGCCGGTCTCGACGAGCGCGGTGGCCAGGATGGTCAGCGAACCGCCGTCCTCGATGTTGCGCGCGGCACCGAAGAACCGCTTCGGCGGGTACAGCGCGGTCGAGTCGACACCACCGGACAGGATGCGGCCGGAGGCGGGGGCCGCGAGGTTGTACGCACGGCCGAGTCGGGTGATGGAGTCCAGCAGGACGACCACGTCGTGACCCAGCTCGACGAGACGCTTGGCGCGCTCGATGGCCAGCTCGGCGACGGTGGTGTGGTCCTCGGCGGGACGGTCGAAGGTCGAGGAGATGACCTCGCCCTTCACCGACCGCTGCATGTCGGTGACCTCTTCCGGACGCTCGTCGACCAGGACGACCATCAGGTGGCACTCGGGGCTGTTGACGGTGATCGCGTTGGCGATCGCCTGCAGGATCATGGTCTTGCCGGTCTTCGGCGGGGCCACGATCAGCCCTCGCTGGCCCTTGCCGATGGGGGCGACCAGGTCGATGATCCGCGTCGTCAGGACGTTGGAGTCGGTCTCCAGACGGAGCCGGTCCTGCGGGTAGAGCGGGGTCAGCTTCTGGAACTCCGGACGGCCGCGGCCGGTTTCGGGCGCCATGCCGTTCACCGAGTCGAGGCGGACCAGGGCGTTGAACTTCTCCCGGCGCTCGCCGTCCTTGGGCTGGCGCACCGCACCGGTGACGTGGTCACCCTTGCGCAGGCCGTTCTTGCGGACCTGGGCGAGCGAGACGTACACGTCGTTCGGGCCCGGCAGGTAGCCGGAGGTCCGGATGAACGCGTAGTTGTCGAGGATGTCCAGGATGCCCGCGACGGGGATCAGGACGTCGTCCTCGGAGACCGGGACCTCGTTGGCGAAGTCGTCGCGGCCACGGCGGCCGCGACGGTCGCGGTAGCGGCCGCGACGGCCGCGACGGCCGCCCGCCTCGTCGTCGTACCCGTCGTCCTGCGGGCCGCCGCCCTGCTGACCCTGGCGCTGCTGACGCTGGCCGCCCTGCTGGCCCTGGCCACCGCCCTGCTCGTCGCCCTTGCCCCTGCGGTCGCGCTGCCGGTCGCGGCGCTCCCCGCGCTCCTGGCGGTCGCCGCGCTGGCCGCGGTCCTGGCGGTCACCCCGGCGGCCCTCGGCCGTGTCGGCGGCGGCTTCGGCCTTGGCCTCGGCGCGGTCGTCGCCCTTGGGCTCGGCCTGCGCCTCCGTCTTGGCCTCGGCGGACTTGCTCTCCGCCTTGCTCTCCGGGCTGCCCGCCTGCGCGGTCGCACGGCGCCGACGGCGCTCGCCCGCGGGCTGGTCGTCGCTGGCCGGCTGGCCGGGGATGTCGATCTGCTGCTGGGCCGCAACCTTCTCGGCGGGCGCGGCGGCCGTCGGCTCGTCCCCGGTGCGCGCCTTGGAGGTGGCGCGGCGCTTGGGCTTGGTCTCGGACGCCGCGGCGGGCGCGGCGGCCTTGGGCGCGGCGGAGCTACCGGCCTGCGCCTCCTTGATGACCTCGATCAGCTGGCCCTTGCGCATCCGCGCAGTGCCCTTGATGCCGAGGCCGGACGCGACCTGCTGCAGCTCGGCCAGGACCATGCCGTCAAGGCCGGTGCCGGAGCGGCGGCGCCGTGCGGTGGTGCCAGTGGCAGCACCTGCGGCGGGCGCGGCGCTGTCGACGCTCTTGTCGGCAGTCACGCCCATCAGATCGGTGGTGTCGCTCACGAAGGGTCCTTCCCTGGAGCGGACGTCGGCCTTCTGGCTCGGCGACCGGTTGTGCTGTCCGACTGCGGTCTTTTTCTTGCGGACCGTGCCGGGGCGGTGGTCCGCCGGGTACGGCGGAGAGATGAAGGTGTGCAAGGGCCCGGCGCGAGCATCCCCTGCTCGGCCCACTCCTGGACGAGCGAGGGGTGTCGTGCCGGTTCCGGAGCGTGCGCGAAACTGCTCAGGCAGGCTGCTCAGGCAGTTGGGGAGGCTCCCGGAAGAATTGGTGGTCCCGGAAAGGGACACGAAGCAACGCGCCACATAGACGTCGGTTGCAGACTTGAGGTTAACACTACCGGCTCCAACAAACATTCCCCCTCTCACTCACCGGCAATCACTTCTCGGCTAAGGAGCGAGCGGCAGCACACTCGCGCCCGGGGCGTCGAGAGCGAGGCGATTGGCCGCCCACCCCTCGCCCGCCAGCTGTGCGACCTTGTCGGCCGCACCGTCCTCGGCCAGTGCGAGCACGGTCGGCCCGGCACCGGAGATGACCGCGGGGACGCCGTCCGCGCGCAGTCGGTTGACGAGTTCCACGCTCTCGGGCATCGCCGGGGCGCGGTACTCCTGGTGCAGCCGGTCCTCGGTGGCGGTGAGCAGCAGCTCGGGGCGTCTGGTCAGCGCCTCGACGAGCAGTGCGGCACGGCCGGCGTTGAAGGCGGCGTCGACGTGCGGGACCGAGCGCGGGAGCAGTCCGCGGGCGGTTTCGGTGAGGACCGGCTTGCTGGGTACGAAAACCACCGGAACGATGGATTCTGCGGGATCCATCCTGATCGCGCGCGCCGATCCGCCGTCCATCCATGCCAGCGTGAAGCCGCCGAGCAGGCAGGCCGCGACATTGTCGGGGTGGCCCTCGATCTCGGTGGCGAGCTCCAGCAGCGCCGCTTCGTCGAGTCGGGCGTCCCCGCCGGTCGTCACGGCGCGGGCGGCGACGATGCCCGCACAGATGGCGGCGGAGGAGGAGCCGAGGCCGCGCCCGTGCGGGATGCGGTTGGCGCAGACGATCTCCAGGCCGCGGGGCTGTCCGCCGAGCAGGTCGAAGGCCGTGCGCAGGGAGCGCACGAGGAGGTGGCTCTCGTCGCGGGGCAGCGTGTCGGCACCCTCACCCGCGATGTCGATGTGCAGTCCGGAGTCGGCGACGCGGACGACGACGTCGTCGTACAGACCCAGCGACAGGCCGAAGGCGTCGAAACCCGGGCCCAGGTTGGCGCTGGTCGCGGGGACGCGCACCCGGACGGCGGCGGCTCGGAAGGCGGGACCGGCCATCGGTTGGACGACTCTCCTTGTGTGACAGCGGGGGTGGTGAAGCGTTTTCTCCGTGGTGGCGGGAGGTCGTGGTGACGGGGAGTGGAATTCCGGGGAACCGACGGCCACAACGGCCCATGCACCGCGGCAGATGCGGCAGGCAGGTTGAGTACAGCTTATCGAAGGAAGGTTCTGTGGCGACATAGGGCGCACGGGAGGCGCACGATGCGTGTCGCACACCTCCTATGCGCTCGCCGCCCCGAAAAGGGGCGGTTGAGCTGGGTTCTTCCCTGATCCGTCGGGCAGGCCCCGGGGCGTCGTACGGAAGGACGGGGCCCCGGTCGTGGCGCGCCGGCTCCTGGTGACCACCGGCCTCGTCGACGAAC
>NZ_JBSFET010000022.1:0-98309 GCF_053594575.1 Streptomyces sp. NPDC001880 | reverse complement strand
TGAACTCGCTCGCGTAGCGGGCTGCCAGCCGCGGTGTGCGCGTCGCACCGTGACCGCCGATCAGCACCGGCACCCTGGACTGCGCAGGCTTGGGCAACGCGGGGGAATCGGTGAGCTGGTAGTAGGTGCCGTCGAAGCTGAACGTCTCGCCGATCCCGGTCGCCCACAGCCCGGTGATGATCTCCAGCTGCTCCTCCAGCCTGCCGAACTTCTCCTTGGGGAACGGAATGCCGTAGGCCTTGTGCTCCTCCTCGAACCAACCGGCGCCGAGACCGAGCTCGATGCGCCCGCCGGACATCTGGTCGACCTGCGCGACCTGGATGGCCAGCACGCCGGGAAGCCGGAAGGTCCCCGCGGTCATCAATGTGCCGAGCCGGATCCGCCTGGTCTCACGCGCCAGCCCGGCCAGCGTGATCCACGCGTCGGTCGGGCCGGGCAGCCCGTCCCCCGGCCCCATGCGGAGGTAGTGGTCGGAGCGGTAGAAGGCGTCGAAGCCGAGGTCCTCGGTCGCTCTGGCAACGGTGAGCAGGGTGTCGTAGCTCGCCCCTTGCTGGGGCTCGGTGAAGATTCGAAGATCCATGCCTCCATCCTGCACCTCCGGACACCGGTCGCCGGCCTCCTGCGAACTCCCCGCCCGCTCACTCCCGGAGCCCTGAACGGCTGCGGCCGGCCACGGTCGTGCCGGCTGCTCCGCCGATCGCACCGTGCGGGCCGCGCGCACCGCACGGGCCGTCCCGCCCCCGGCCGCGCTCCAGATCCTGCTGCCGCTCCCTGTCCTGCTCGTCGAGACGGCGGAGCATTCCGTGCACCCGGTCCATGGACTCGTCGGCCGCGTCGATCGCCTCCATGCACTGCCAGTAGAGCCCCTGCTCATCGGTCTCGCAGGCCACCCCGACCAGCGCCATCCCCACTTCCCCGAGCAGCGTGCCCAGCCCCGTCAGCGTCGCCCGGGGCTCGGTGAGCCCGGAGAGCTGCGTGGCCCGCGCCACCCCGGCCCGCGCCGCCGGGTGGTCCAGCGCCCCGCCGCTCCGCCCGCCGATCTCGCTCAGCCCGCGCGCCTCGCCCCGTAACTCCTTGGGCCCTTCGGCTGCCAGGCGGCTGCCGATCGCCTGGGCCAGCGCCTGCGCCTGCCAGGCCTCCGCGATGATGTCCGGTGTCCCCCGGCTCTGAGCCAGAGCACGCCGGCTGACCCCTACAAGCCGTTCCGCTTCCATGCGTTCCCCCGTCCATACGAAAAGCCGCTCACCTCATTCATTACCCACAGTGAGGTCACTGGTACCGAAAAGCCAGGGGAATTCGGAAATCTGTGGACACCAACTCGATTGTTGATAAGTCGATCACTCCGAAGAGTGACGGTCGCTTGATTCCGGGGAGTCCTGGCGTCCCGGCACCGGGAAGCGGGACTCGTTCCGGTCGATCTTCTCCGACAGTGCCGTGAGCGCGTCGATCCCCAGCACCTCGCAGAACTGCAGCAAGTACGCGAGGACATCCGCGACCTCGTCCGCGACCCGGTGCGCCGTCTCGGGCCGCTCCATCACCCGCGCCGATTCCTCCGGCGTCAGCCACTGGAAGATCTCCACCAGTTCGGACGCCTCGACGCTCAGCGCCGCCGCCAGGTTCTTCGGGGTGTGGTACTGCTCCCAGTCCCGTGCGGCCGCGAACGCGGCGAGCCGTCTCTGCAGGGCGCGTACATCGAGTTCTGTCACGGCTCCAGGTCTACCACCGTCACCTCGGGCGTCTCCCTGGCCCTTGCCGCGCCCGGCTCCGTGACCGTCCCGACCAGTCCGAGGTGTCCGGCCGCCCCGACCGACACGGCCAGGGACAGCAGTTCGCGCAGCTGTCTGCCGTCCAGGTCACGGTCGAGTCCGTCGGCCGGCACGGTGAGGGTCTGCAGGGCCGACGGCACCTCCCCCGCGGCGTCCACCTCCAGTCCCCCGGGGCCGGTGAGCAGCACGAGGGCGTGTGCGAGATACCTCGGTTCGCCGTCCCCCAGCCGTCCGACCGGGGTGGACCGTCCCCCGCCCCGCCCGACCGTCGCCCGCAGCGATCCGTCCATGAGCCGCTCGACACCCAGCGCGGTCACCGGCCCCGCGCATCAGGCGTCCGCCGCTGCGACCAGCCGGGCATGACGCTGGGCGCACTGCGTGTACGTACGCTCCAGCGCCGCCGCGAGGTTGTCGCAGCCGCGTCGCAGCCTGTCGTCACCGGCCGGCACGGGGGCACGCATCCGCTGCGGCTGCGGTTCGCACACGTGCGGTCATGGGCGAACGGTATGCGGGCCATGGACCGGCGAGCCGTTCCGCCTGAACGACCTTCCTACGATGGGAGTACGTGAACCGGCTCGCTCCCGCCCGGCCGGGCTACCCTCCCGCGGACCAGGGCGTGTTCCGAAAATCCCGCCCGGCCGGGAACGCCCGGCACTTCCCCAAGCTCTCGGCTTCGCTCGAGCAGGGGAGACCCCATTGCTCGCCGCGTTGTCGGTCGTCGGCGCAGTCCGCTGCGCTCTCCTCCCTCCGCCTCGCGATCGCACGCACCAGACGCCCCGGCTCCGGGCGGACGACGCCACCTTCGAAAACCGCCCTAGGAACCGGGAAGGCCCGCCGCCGTGACTCCCTCGACCTCCATGCCGACCGGCGACAGCAGGAAGACATTCCGGTCGACCCGGTGCATTCCGCTGCCGAGACCGAAGACCACCCCACTGGTGAAGTCCAGGATGCGCTTGGCGACGTCCGCCTCGGCGCTGGTCAGGTCGAGCAGCACCGGGATCTGGGCGACCAGGTACTCGGCCACCTCCCGTGCGTCCGCGAAGACCTGGACCCGCAGCACGACGAGTCGCCGCTGCTCCGACGCCGGGCTCTCGTCGGGGACCGTGCGGTGATCCACCCTGGACGGCCACTCGTTGCGGCTGCGCAGAGGCACGACCTGGGCAAGCCCCTCCCACTGCTCGTCCGTGACGTCGTACCTGTCGTACCTGCTCACCGGACCACCCCGTCTGTGCTTCGGTCGGCGTTGCGCCGGCTGCGCTCGCTGTTCATCGGGCAATTCTCTCGCCACTCACCCGTTCGGCGTACCACCGACACGGTTCATGGCCCGATCGACACCGCCGGCGCCCCGTCCGCGGCTTCCCCTGCGGCCCTGAGCCGGTGCGCTTCCGCACTCATGTCGACGGGGGTGAACCGTACCGGAAGCCGGACCAGCGCACGGTGGAAGGGTCCCGGACGCCACTTCAGCTCACCGACCGGAACGGCCAGTTCCGTGTCGCACAGCTGACTGGTGAGCTGCTCGATCGCGGTCATGGCGATGAGCAGCGCCGGCTGCTTCGCCGGGCACCGGTGCGGACCCGCGGACCAGGCGAGGTGGGCACTGGCCCCGGAGCGGACCGCGAGGTCCGAAAGACCGGGCACGGAGCGGGTGTTGGCCGCGGCGTAGGAGACCAGGAGGAGTTGTCCGGCGCGCAGTCGCACACCGTGGAACTCCGTGTCGTGCCGCGGGTAGTGGGCCGCGAGATTGGCCAGCGGCGGGTCCTGCCAGAGGACCTCGTCGATCGCCTCGTACGCCGTCATCGCGCCGCCGTGCAGCGAACCGGCGTAGCGGGCGTCGGTGAGCATGTGCAGCAGTGCGTTGCCGATCAGATTCGTGGTCGGATCGTGGCCCGCGCTCATGATGAGGGTGATCTGACGCACAGTCTCGTCATTGTCCAGATTCGCCGGGTGGCCGAGGAGGTACGAGGTGAGGTCGCGGCGCGGCCGGGCCCGTCGGTCGGCGACCAGTCCGGTGACGACCTCGACGAGGTCGGCGTAGGCGGTGGCGGCGTCCTCGGCCGAGTTGAACATGCCCGCGACGCCGTTGACGATGCGTTCGCCGTCGCCCGGCGGCACGCCGAAACAGGTGACGAGGACGTGCAGCGGAAGACGTCGGGCGTACTGGGCGATGAGGTCGCCGTTTCCGGTGGCGGCGAATTCGCCGATGAGCCGCTGGGCGACCCGGGCGACCTCGGCCCTCAGGACGTGCGGTTCGATCAGGGCGAGGCTGTCGTTGATGGCGTCGCGGTAGCGGGCGTGCACGTCGCCGTCGCTGAAGAGCGCGGTGGGCCGGTAGCCGAGCATCGGCAGGACAGGCGAGTCCTCGGGGACGGTGGCCTGCCAGGCGCGCGGGTCCTTGGTGAAGGTGTGGGTGTCGCGCAGCAGATCGACGGCGGCCTGGTAGTCGGTGACCAGCAGGGCGTCGATGCCGGGGGCGAGCCGGACGGGCGCGAGCGGGCCGTGTTCGCGCAGCCGCCGGTAGTGGCTCTGCGGGTCGGCGGCGAATTCCGGACCGTACAGGGCGAGGGGCTGCGGCGGCTGTGCGAACGGTGTCATGACGGGTCCTCGGGCCTGGGCATCCGGGTGAGCACGTGCTCGGCCAGCGCGATCAGTGCGTCGATGCTGCCGCGGCGTTCGCGGGCGTCGCACTGCACCAGCGGGGTCTCGGGCGCGAGGTCGAGGTGTGTGCGCAGGACCTCGTCGGGGTGGGCGGGGGCGTCGGGGAAGCGGTTGACCGCGACCGCGTACGGCAGCCCCTGCTCCTCGACCAAGTCCATGACCGCGAAGGAGTCGGCGAGCCTGCGGGTGTCGACCAGGACGAGTGCGCCGAGCGCACCGCGCGCGATGTCCTCCCAGAGCGGCAGGAAGCGCTGCTGGCCGGGGGTGCCGAACATGTAGAGCACCAGGTCGTCCAGGACGGTGAGCCGGCCGAAGTCGATGGCGACGGTGGTCGTGGTCTTGTCCGGCAGCCCGGCGGTGTCGTCGAACCGGGTGCTGGACTGGGTCATCGCCTCTTCGGTGTGGAGCGTGGCGATCTCCGACAACGTCCGGATCAGGGTGGTCTTGCCGACGCCGAACGGCCCCGTGACGACCAGCTTCATCAGGGTCCGGGCCGCGGGCGGCAGATAGCCGACGCCGGTGCGGTCAGTGGAGGGAGCGGAGTCCAACGAGCAGCCTCTCGACGAGCGACCGGTCGATCTCCCCGGCACTGGGGATGGGCGGTCGGGTGTGCAGATGTCCGGCGGCCGCGAGGTCCGTGGCCAGGAAGACGGTGGCGCTGACCGGCAGGTCCAGATGGGCCGCGCACTCGACGACGGTGAGTGCCCCCGGTTCGAGCAGCTCGCAGAGTCTTCGCTGTTCAGAGCCGGTGTCCGGGGGCAGCTCGGTGTCGGCGCGTACGAGTACGTCGAGCCGGTCGAGCGCGGGGCCGGCGGGCCGGGTCCGGCCGCCGGTGACCAGATAGGCGGGTATCAGACGGCGCCCCGGGCCGGAGGTCATGGCCGGGCTGCGGTGTCCGGCCGGCGGGCGGGTGCGTTCATCGCCCGGGTCAGGGCGGTGACCTGCACCTGCATCTGGTACGCGATGTCGCCGAGCTTGGCACCGGGTTCCGCGAACAGGGCGAGTGTGGTGTTGTTCCCGGCCGGTACCACGATGGCGAAGCCCTGGTCGGACTCGACGACCGTCTGGGCCAGGCGCGGTGCCTCGACATCGGTGAATGCCGTGGTGAACGCGCGCGCCGCGGCGTGCAGCGTGGCGGTCATGGCGGCGACGCGTTCGCCGGAGGCCCGGTCCAGGCCGGGCGAGGCGCCTTCGACGAGGCCGTCTCCGGTGGCGACCACGGCGTGCTGGACTCCGGGCAGCTCCAGCAGCGGGGTCAGCACCCATGCGAGGTCACCGGTGGTGGAAGTGGGGGCGCTCACGTCTGGTCGTCTCCTTGCTCGTCCCGGTCGTCCGGGTGGTCGTGGTCGTCCGGTGCCGGTGCGGTTGGCCGCCCGGCGACGCTCCTGCCGTTGAGGGTGCCCTGCTGGAGTGCCGCCCAGGAAGCCCCGGCCTGCTCCGGTGTACGGGGCACCTGTTCCCGGTCCGGGGCGGCGTCGGCGGGCGCGGGGCGGGCCGGGGCCGGACGCGGGGTGCGTCGGCGCCGGCTGGGCAGCGCGGCAGCCTCCCCGCCGGCGGGTTGCGGCACGGGGAAGGTCTCCTGCTCGGTCGGGGCGGAAGCGGCCTGCGCCTGCACCGGCTTCGGGGCGAGGGCGGAGAGGCTGTGGTCCTCCTCCATCACGGTCAGCAGATGGGCGGGGACGCGCAGGATCGTACGCATCCCGCCGAACGGCGAAGCCTCGATGTGGCACTTGAAGCCGTACCGCAGCACCAGCCGGCCGACGACGGCGAAGCCGGTCTGCGGCGGATCGCCCAGCTCGGTCAGCAGGACCTCGGGCGGTCCCGCCAGCAGGGCCCGTGCCCGGTCGAGCGCGTCGTCGTCCATGCCGATGCCCGCGTCGTCGACCACCAGGAACGCGCCCCGGCCGCCGCTCTGCTGGACGGTGACCTGGACATCGGTGTCGGGGTGCGAGTAGGCGGTGGCGTTGGCCAGGAGTTCGGCCAGTGCGATGGCGAGGGGTTCGGCGGCGCGGGCGACGAGCGCGAGCCGTTCGTCGCGCAGATGGTTAGCGACCTTGATGCGTTCGTAGCCGGCGACCCGGGACTGGGCACCGAGCACGATCTCGACGAGCGGCGAGTTCTGACGGGCGAGGCCGGGCCAGGCGTCGCAGAGCACCGCGGTGGCCTGGGTGCGCCGCAGCGCCAGTTCGTTGCGGAAGTCGAGTTGCAGGATCCGCGGGTCGTCGTACTCGTGCTGGAGCTCGTGCAGCAACTGCTGGGACTGGTTGAGCAGGGACTGGATCTTGGCGGAGGTGCCGCGCATCGCCGCGCGGGCGGCCGCGTCGATGCGCCCGCGCTCCTCGACGACGGCCTCGCGGGCGGCCTGCACCGCCTCGGTGAGCAGCCGCGCGGAATCGCCGTCGACCTCGGCCGCCTCGCGCAGTCCGGGGACCTTGGCGGTGGGGTGGGAGAGGGCGAGCGCGGCGACGGGTATCCGGTTGCGGGCCAGCTGACGGATCTCGTCGTTGAGGGCCGCGGTGCGGGCGTCGGCGGCCTTCGACTGCCGTTCGGCCAGCTCGGCGCGGGCCAGGGCGATGTTCTCGGCACGCGCCGAGTTGTGCGCGCGGACCGCTGCCGCCACGGCAGCGGCGACGGCGATCACCGCCACTATCCATCCCATGCCGTCACCGCGTTTCTGTTGTCGGATCGGTCTTCCGGCCGAAGCGGCGGCCGGGGCCCGGCCTACTGCTCCGTGGGGCGGGCCTGCTCATGCGGCCGCTCCAGTTCTTGAGCGACCACGGCGACCTCGGTCATCACCTGGAGCACTCCGGGCAGTTCGGAGCCGTCGAGCTGCCGGTACTCGCTGCCGATGGTCACCACCAGCCGTTCGGGAAGGCCCAGTTCCGGGTAGCGCCCCTCACCGATGACCCGGCGGGCTGCCTCGACGGCGGGAACCCCCTCCGTGTGGAAGGCGTGGGCACGCTCACGTACGTACTCCAGGTACACGATGTGGTCGCGGACCCCGGGCCGGTCGAGGAGCGGACCGTGTCCCGGGACGACGGTACCGGCGCCGGTGGCCAGCACCCGTTCGCAGGCCGAGATCAGATTGCTCAGCGGGCCCGCCCAGTGCACCGGGTGGTCGCCCGGCTGCTCCGGGGTGGAGGAGAAGATGATGTCCCCGGTGAACACGGCGTCCTGCGCGGGCAGATGGACCATCAGGTCGCCGGTGGTGTGTGCGGACGGCAACGCGGAGATCTGGACCGGGTACTCCCCCAGCGTCAGTTCGAGCTCACCGGTGAAGTAGGTGGTCGGCACGACCGGTTCGGTCTGCGACCAGTCGAAGCGGCCGAAGTGCCGGGCGAGGTAGCTGCCGAGCGGGGTGGCCGGATCTCCTGCGGCGACGAGGGCGTGCTGCTGCTTCGGCGTGGGTTCGTAGTGGATGTGCTCGCGGGCCTCGCGGGTGGCGATGATCTCCGCGTCCGGGAGCACACCCGCACCCCAGAAGTGGTCCCCGTTCGCATGGGTGACGATCACCCGGTCGATGCCGACGCCGTCGGGCAGCAGCTTGGTGGACTCGGCCAGGAACTGGCCGGCCAGCACGGCGTCGTACGGGGTGTCGATCCAGAGTGCACCGCGGGACGAGACGAGCAGACCGCAGTTGGCCAGCCCCCAGCCCCGTTTCGGCGGGAGCCAAGCGTAAAGGCCCCGCCCCAGGTCAACGACGTCTCCACCCGTGATCGACATGGACGCGATTATGCCGACCGAATTCCGGCCACGTGTTCGAGCCCGGCCGCCCGGAGATCATATTGGCGCAAATTGATCGCTCACACTCCTCGACGGCGAGGGCATGGTGACCCTACGAGACTGGATCACCTCACCCTCGCCTGCCATCTTCCGGACAATCCGCACCAAACCTTCCGACGTTGTCACACGTCTCGGCACACACCCACCGAGCGACCGTCAAACCGGAACGAGCCGATTACCCACCGAGCATGGCTGAAAACAGCCATAGAGAGAGCTCCGGGGAAAGTGCTGGAAGGCACTGCTCCCGGAGGTCTCCCGAGCGCCGAACCGTTCGCACCGGTCGCACCCGTCGTGCCGGCCGCCGGTCAGCGGACCTGGCCGCCCTCGAAGTGGGCGACCGGCTCCGGGTCGAGGGCCGGTACCTCGAAGGGCGCACCGCCCTCGCGCAGGGAGCGGGTCGCGAGCACACCGGCGGCGACGCTCATCCGGGCGGCGACCGGTGAGGTGTCGGTGACGCCCCCGTCACGCACGAACCGGCAGAGCTCCTCCATGATCCGGCTGTCCCCGCCGCCGTGCGAGCCCTCGGCCTCGGGCACCCGGCAGGTGATGTCGGCCACTCGAACTCGGCGCCACGATCACGACTGCAACACGCACCGGTGGCAGTGCGGCCGTTGCTCCCTCACAGCGACAGTCTCATGGTTCACGACATGCAACCCGATGGCAAGAGTTGTTCATTTAACGCGGGTAACGAACATCCAAGGACATCGAAGTCTTGGTCGGTGTCCGATTCGCCCCCGCCGAAACCCATAATCGGGCACGTCGGAGGCGTGGAGCAGAGACGGAGGAGGCACCTGCACGTTCGACGTACCTTCGGACGGCGCCGCCCCGGCCGCCGCCTCCTCACACGGCGATGACGGTGACACCGGCCTCCGCGAAGCGGGCGCTCGCCGGGGGTGTGATCCCCTTGTCGGTGACCAGGAAGTCGACCTGCCCCAGATCACAGACCCGGGCAAAGGCCCGCTTGCCGATCTTCGAGGAGTCGGCGGCCACGACCACCCGCTGCGCCTGCTGGGCGAGCAGCCGGTTGATGCTGGCCTCGCCCTCGTGGTGGACGTACGCACCGCGCTCGGTGTCGATGGCGTTGACACCCAGCACGGCGACATCCAGCGTGATCTCGCCCAGCACCCCGCTGGCCAGCGGGCCGGTCAGCTCGTACGACTGCGGCCTGGCCACCCCACCGGTCACCACGATCTTGATCTGCGGCCGGATCACCAGTTCGTTGGCGATGTTCAGGGCGTTGGTGACCACGGTCAGGGTCGGCTGGCCGCCCATGTGGGCCGCGCTGTCGCCCACGATGTCGGAGCGCACCGCCAGCGAACGGGCCACCTCGGTCAGCGTCGTACCACCGGTCAGTCCCACCACCTCGCCGACTGCCACCAGTTCGGAGACCGCGCGGCCGATCGCCTGCTTCTCCGGGGCATGGCGCCCGGTCTTGTAGCGCAGGGCCAGCTCGTAACTGACGCCGTGCGCCACCGCGCCGCCCCGGGTGCGGGTGAGCAGCTGCTGCTCGGCGAGCTGGTCCAGGTCACGGCGGATGGTCGCGGCCGAGACGTCCAGCGTGGTGGCGGCGTCCTCGACGTCCACCCGGCCGTTCTTGCCGACGAACTCCAGCAGCGCGTTCCACCGGGCATCCCTGGACAAGGCAACTCTCCTTACGAACCCGGGCTTCGGGCACCCGTCCCCTTGGGTACGGTCACCGGACACGCGCAAGCGTCGCACAAGGCTCCGCCGAGTCAAGCTCCCGCAATCACGATGCTTGATAATGCTCGCAGGTCACATATAACGTGCACAAACGAGCATCCCATCACGAGTACGGAGTGCAAAAGTGTCATTCGTCGAGATCGAGACAGCCAGTCAGCCGGAGTGCTGGCGTCGCGCCGCCGAGCTGGCCCGGACGCAGTCGGCCGCTCTGCCCGCCGCAGGCGAGCGCATCGCGGTCGTCGGCTGCGGCACCTCGTTCTACATGGCTCAGGCGTACGCCGCGCTCCGCGAGGGGTCCGGTCAGGGCGAGTCCGACGCCTTCGCCGCCTCGGAGTTCCCGCTCGGCCGGGGCTACGACCGGGTCGTCGCCCTCACCCGCTCGGGAACCACGACCGAGGTGCTGGAGCTGCTCGACCGTCTGCGTGGTGCCACCCGCACAGTGGCCGTCACCGCCGACCCGAACACCCCGGTCATGACGGCCGCCGACGACGTCGTCGTGCTCGACTTCGCCGACGAGCAGTCCGTCGTGCAGACCCGGTTCGCCACCACCGCGCTCACCCTGCTCCGCGCCCACCTGGGTCTGCACACCGAGGACGTGGTGCGCGACGCGGAGACCGCGCTGGCCGAGCCGCTGCCCGAAGGCCTGGTGGACTGCACCCAGTTCAGCTTCCTCGGCCGCGGCTGGACGGCGGGGCTCGCCAACGAGGCGGCGCTCAAGATGAAGGAGGCGTCGCTGTCCTGGACCGAGTCGTACCCCGCGATGGAGTACCGCCACGGTCCCATCAGCATCGCTACCTCGGGCACCGCGACCTGGATGTTCGGCGCCGCCCCCGAGGGCCTTGAGGAGCAGGTGCTGGCGACCGGCGCCCGCTGGGTGGAGAGCGGTCTGGACCCGTTGGCCGAGCTGGTGCGCGTGCAGCGTCTGGCGATCGCCCGCGCCGCCGCCCGCGGTCTGGACCCGGACAGCCCCCGCCACCTGACCCGCTCGGTCGTGCTCACGGACGCCTGACCGGCCGGTGCACATCGTCGAGCGCACCTTCAGCGACCCTGGCGAAGGCACTCGCGAGGCTGCTCGCGAAACCCCTCATGAAGCCCTCCGCCAGGGCGTTCGCGAGGGGTATCTCGCAAGGCCCGCGGGCGCGCCGGTACCCGGCTGCGAGGTCGGGGTCCTGGTGCTGTCCGGGTCCAGCGGACGCGTCGAGGAGGAGCGGTGCAGGCTCCTGGCCCGGGAGGGCATGGCCGCCCTGTCGGTCCGCTGGTTCGGGGGCTCCGGACAGCCACCGGGCATCTGCGAGGTCCCGCTGGAGACGTTCGAGTCCGCGATCGGGGTGCTCCGCGCGGGCGGCGCACGGCGGATCGGCGTCCTCGGTACGTCCAAGGGTGCGGAGGCCGCCCTGCACCTGTCAGTGCTCCTGCCCGGTGTCGACGCCGTGGTGGCGCTCTCGCCCACTTCGGTGACCTGGGCGAACGTGGGCCCCGGCCGGGACGGGCAGGACCGGCCGTACCGGTCCTCCTGGACCTGGCGCGGCGAGCCGCTGCCCTTCGTCCCCCTCGACGACACCTGGGCGCCGACGTCCGGACGGCCCGAAGGCGGTCCCGTGGCCGTCCTCGGCTGGTACGAGCAGAGCCGGCGCAGGTACGCCCGCCACGTCGACGCGGCGGGAATCCCGGTGGAGAGGTCGGGTGCCGAGCTCGTCCTGGTCGCGGGCGGCGACGACGAGATGTGGCCATCGCTGCGCTCCGCCGAGGAGCTGGCCGCCCGCCGCCGAGCGGCCGGGCTGCCCGTACGGATCATCAGCGGCCCCGACGCGGGCCACCGCCCACGACTGCCGGGCGAGGGCCCTGCGCCCGCCTCCACGCAGTTCCTGTACGGAGGTTCGACCGCGGCGGACGCGGCCCTCGGGGCGGCCGCCTGGCCCCACATACTCGACGCGCTGCGCGGCACACGCGCTCCGGCCGAGGGCGCGTGAGGAGGCCGACGACAGGCGAGAGGGCCGGCGGTACATGAGGGGGCCGGCGGTCGTTCCGTCCGCCGGCCCCGGCCTTCACACGACACCGCCGCGGTCAGGACTCCTCGAAGTAGGCGTCCAGAACCTCGTCGAGTTCCGCCGCCCACTCCTTGAGGCTGCTCCTGGCCGGTGCCTCGACCTCGGCGTTGAACCACCGGCGGGTCGACATGTGGACCGTCACGGTGAACCGGCGGCCGAACCGGGGGGTCTTCACCTCGACCGCGCCGATCTCGTCCCACCGCCACTCGGCCTCCTGGTCGTCCAGCCGGAACCGGACGCCCACACGGTCCGCGGTGATGGAACCGCGGCGGTCGCTCACCTCGAACGAGGGCCCGTCCTCCGCCTCCTTCTCGTCCGCCGCCGGGGCCTTCTCCGCGTCGGCCCCGGCTTCGGCGGCGTCGGACTCCCGCTCCCGCGTCCCTTCCTGCTCCGGCTCCGTCTGTTCCGGTTCTGTCTGCTCCGGTTCTGTCTGCTCCAGGTCTGTCTGCTCCAGGTCTGTCTGCTCCAGGCTCGAATCCGGTTTCCCGGCCGTGACGGGGGCCGTGAGACCGGGGATGAACGCCGGGTCTGTCCCTGCGGCGTATCCGGGCTGAGTGTTCGGATCTATGCGCTGCTCCACGGCGGGCAGTATGGCCGACGAAGCTGTGCCGGGCCAGCGAGCCCGCCGCGGAACGGCCGTGGGAGCCTCAAGAGGACGAAGGCCATGACGCCGAGGGCACTACGACACCGCTCCCCGGGCCGCCAGGAGTTCCGTCACCTGCTCCAGCGGAAGTGCCGGTACGTGGTGTCCGGCCCGGCCGGTCATCGAGTGCGCACCGGTGAGCACATTGAGCACCGCCTCCTCCACCGACTCGACCACCGCTCCGTAGAAGGGGTCCATCCGGCCCCAGGGAACGAAGCGCATCGACTCGTAGGGCGCGCTGCCGTCGTCCTCGGGAAACGTACTGGTCAGTGCGGTCGGGTTGGCCGTGGAGAAGGCCAGGAAGAGATCTCCGGAGAAGTGGCTGCCGGTGGTGCCGGTACGGGCCAGGCCGAGCGTCACCCGACGGGCCAGCGCCTTGCACTGGCCCGGCAGCAGCGGTGCGTCGGTCGCCACCACCACGATCACCGAACCCGCGCCGGGCGGCACGGGGCGCTCCCCGTCGGGCTCCGCCGCGGGGGGCTGCTCCTCGACCGGGTCGGTCAGCTCGCGCCCCACCGGTACGCCGGCCACCACCAGTTCGCGCCGCGCGCCGAAGTTCGCCTGAACGAAGACACCGACGGTGTACCGGTCCTCGCCGTACTCCACCACGCGCGACGCGGTGCCCGAGCCGCCCTTGAAGCCGTAGCAGCGCATGCCCGTCCCGCCACCGACGCATCCCTCCTCGACCGGGCCGGACGCCGCCGCCTCGATCGCGGCAGCCGCGTGCCGGGACTCCACGGCCGGACCGTGGATGTCGTTGAGGTGGCCGTCCCAGGTCTCCGTGACGACCGGCAGCAGCCACTCGGGAGCCATGCCACGGCAGTTGGCGCGCACCCACTCGACCACACCCCGGTGCACCGGGCCGACCGCGTACGTATTGGTGATGACCACCGGAACCGCGAGCGAGCCGCTCTCCTCGATCCAGGCGGTCCCGGTCATCTCGCCGTTGCCGTTGAACGAGTGCCAGCCGGCCGCGCAGGGGGTGCCCACACCGTCCCGGCCGCGCGGCAGAAGTGCGGTCACTCCGGTGCGTACGTCGTCGCCGTCGATGAGGGTGACGTACCCGACCTCGACACCGGGCACGTCCGTGATCGCGTTCCACGGCCCCGGCTCACCGGTCAGGGGGATGCCCGACTCGCGTGCGCGCCTGCGGTGTTCGCCCTGGTGATCTCCGCTCATGCGGACAGAGGTTACGGGAACACCTGTCCGCCGGACAGACCCTGATCACCGGCGGCGTTGTCGATGACGATCGCGGTCAGCAGCAGCCCGTTCTCGGACAGCCAGCGGCCGTGGAAAGCCGCCGGGACCGCCCGCGCCCCCGTCCCTGGCGCCGGCTGCCGGTCGGAGGCCAGCAGTTCGGCGGTGAAGCTGCCGTCGGGGCGGAGCTCGATGTCGGCCTCCTCGAAGCCCAGCCAACGGCGGGTGAGCGGGAACCACGCCTTGTAGACCGCCTCCTTCGCGCTGAACAGCAGACGGTCCCAGTGGATCCGCGGGTGTTCCAGGCGCAGTTCGCGCTCGCGTCGCTGCTCGGTCGCCAGGGCGATGCTGTTGTGCACGTCGCCGGGCAGTGGCGCGTGTTGCTCGGCGTCGATGCCGACGGTGAGGACATCCGGCCGGTGGGCCACGGCAGCGGCTCGGTAGCCGGTGCAGTGGGTCAGGCTTCCGACCGTGTTCTCCGGCCAGAGCGGGGCGCCCCGTTCGCCCTTGAGGATGGGGACGGGAGCGATGCCGAGCGAGCCGAGTGCGCGGCGGGCGCAGTGCCGCGTCGTGGTGAACTCCTTGCGCCGCTTCTCCACGAAACCGCGGGTCAGCTCCTTTTCACCGGGCAGGAGCACGGCGTCGGACAGGTCGGAGAACGCCTCTGCCACCGCTACCCGGGACGGCAGGATTTTCTCGATCATGATCTCCCCTTACCGGCTGGACTCCCCCGTCCTGCCTGGTGTCGGGCGTTCGTGCCCACCGTCCGATGGGCACGAACGCCGACTCCACAGTGTCGCATCGGACACAACGCCGCCGTCAGCGGCCTCCTCGCCAACCTCCCCCTCGTCCCAGGACTCGGCGAGCCTCGGCCGGCGGATCCGCGTGGCGCACAGGGCCATGAGGATCGCCGAGGCGATTGACGGAGTTGCGCCTCGGGGGCGCGGATCACGGCAGCGCCCAGCGGGTCCGCGAAGGCCCGCGGGTACTCGCGGGTGAGCTTGTCGCGGACGGGCCCGGCCGCAACCCGGCCATGCCGTGCCCGCTCTAGGGCCGGGCGTCGGCCGGTGCCCGGCGCAGTGCGGTGGCGACGGTCTCCAGGACCTCGATGGGGCGCAGCAGATCCCCGTAGCCGATCGGCGGCCTGCCCGTTCGGGCCATCTCCAGGAACGCTTCGAGGCCGGGCACGCAGTAGTCCGCACCCGGAACGATGGTCTGCTGGGCCATGCTCTGCCGGGTGAACGCCATTGCGTGGAAGGGAATCTGGTCCGTGCTGCCCGGCTTGACGAGATTCACGACGACGCGGGTGTCGCCGGCCGTGAACGACGCGACCACCGTGGTGTCGGTGACATCCGTCCGGACGCCGGAAATCTCGCCGGGGGCGAGCCGGAGAGCGATGTCCACCGCGTGAATGCCGTAGAAGAAGATCCCGCCGTGCTCGCCGGCCGGATCGGCGGGCCCGGAGACGACGACCAGCTCCGGCCTTCCTTCCGCGGCCGACCGGGCCACCAGAGCGTCGGTGTCGGGAATCCACCGGAGCGCCGAGGACGAGGTGAGCGGCGCGTCGTGGGCGCGCGCGGTGTCGATCAGGGCTTGGGCGTCCTCGACGGTGCGGGCGAGGGGCTTGTCGACGAAGACCGCAAGGCCCTCCGCCAGAAAGGGAATCGCCTGCTCCCGGTGGCGTGCGCCGTCCCGGTCCGCGACGACCACGGCATCGACCAGCCCCAGCAGTTCCGCGGGCTCGTCGACGACTTCCGCGATCCCTCCGGTGGCCGCCAGCGCCTCGTTGCGCCGGCCGCGTCCGCCGCTGAGTGCCACGACGCGCGCGTCGCCGCCGGCCCCGTCGACGTTGAGGTGGCGGACGATCTGGTCGACATGGCTGTTGTCGGTGCCGACGATCCCGATGCGCATCCGGAGAGCTTCCCTTCGAGGTGACAGGCTGGCAGAACCGCACCCTCCCGGACGCGAGGGGCGCCCCTGCGCAGCGCAGGACCGAGTTTCCCACGCGGGACGAACAGGAGACGAGGCGGCCACGGCCGGACCGGCGGCCACCCTCGCCGGCGCTTCACCGCATTCGGCTTCGGTTCCGGACCGGCTAAATACGACGGATGGGCACACTCTCGATCAATGAGCCCATATACGCGCTCCCGTTGACGATGGAGACGCTGCGCGCCGAAGGCCGCGCCGAGGCGGCCGAACCTCAAGGCGGGTTCGGCGACGAGGCCGTTCTGACGCTGCTCGCGCGCGTGGAGAACGACCGCGTCCGGCTGGTCGTGATCGTCGCCGGGTACCCGGACAGGATGGCGGAGTTCCTGGCCGCCAACCCCGGGCCGGCGAGCCGGTTTCCCGAGGACAACATGCTGCGCTTCCCCGACTGTCCGCCGAAGACGCTGCACACCATCGCGCTGCGCCGGCCGGCGGAACGGGGTGCCCGGCCCTCGCACCTCACCGAGGACCGGCTGCAGGAGATCGTCACGGGGATGCACGACGCCCGCAGCGACACCTCCGATAACGGCCGCGACATGCGTCCGCCGCCGGCCGGTCGGCGGTGCTCCCGCCCGGGTTCACCGACCGGCTTCCGCTCCGACCTGGAACCTCGTCAGCGCGAACAGGATCACGAGGTCGAGTGCCATGACGGGGATGGCCCACGCCGGGTAGTACGGAACGAACATGAACTGTGTGATCAGGCTGATCCCCGCCGCCGCCACACCGGCCCCGCGGCCCCAGCTCTTGTTCGCCAGAATCGCCAGGCCGGCGACGACGAGCGCCACACCGACCACGAGATGGATCACGCCCCAGGCCGTGAGATCGAACCGGTAGGCATACCGGGTCGAGGCGGCGAACAGGCTGTCCTCTGCGATGCCGGATGCGCCCATGAGGATGCTGAGCGGCCCGCTGAGCATCAGCATGGCCCCGGCTACCTGGGACGCACCGTCGAGCTTCGCACTGCCGGACCCCCCGTGCCTCGGCGGTGTCCTGTTCGGCATCGCTGTCATGGCCGTCGCCTTCCTGTACGGCGCAGCCACCGACGCACATGGCCCGTGCGAAGACAGCCACGTTCCCCTGCCAGGATCACCGCATTCGCCCGGCGCCGCCACCGCACCCATCGCGAACGGGGCAAAGTCCGCCACCACCCTGGAGTGCCGGAGCCCGGCTGCTTCACCGCCCGTGCCGGCGGAAGCATGAGGTCCACGACTGGGCCGTACACGGGGCCGGGCCCGATGCCCGGACGGCCATGGGCGTCCACCACGCGCAGGGCCGCGAGGCCGGGGTCCGTCCCTGGCAACCGGGTGAACCCCCGTCCCGTGTGCGCCCCTGGCTGCCGTCCCCTGTTCGGACAGGGTGATCCTGTTGTGCCAGTACTGGTCGAGATTGGCGCGGGAGAACCTGATCGCCCCGTCGCGCGCGGTCTCCTCCTCGATCGGCATCCCGGCGTTCCTCGGATCCACCGCCGTCATCGCCCCGTCCTCGGCGAGGGGGACGCGTACGCCGGACTGGACGATGTTGAGCCAGGTCGCCCAGTTCATCGGGCCGTCCGTCGACTCGGGATGCAGGGTCCCGGCGACCGACGCCGCGACGAACCGGAGGGTGTCGGGGCCCTTGGCCAGGCCGTCCTTCGTCACATACATCGCATCGATCGTGTGACCGTATTCATGCTTGGAGTTCTCGTGCAGCGGTGAGACGGCGTCGCGTGCCCGTGAATCCAATTCCCGCTCCACCACACAGACGAGGTCGATGTCACTGTTCGCCTGCCAGTCGCCGAGGGAGGCGGATCCCACCACCACGACATCACGCAGGGTGTCACCCAGGGCGTCGGCCAGTCGATTTGTGAAGCGCCGCGCGAGAATCCACGGTTCCTGGTCAGGGTCGATCACGCAGGGAGAAGTCGACTCGACACCTTTCTTCGTATTTTCGTCGTGCGTGCATGGTGTCCGCCGAAGCCGACGTCATCCCGCTGTGGCGGGCAGGGCCTTACCCGTGCTCGGGCTTGCCTTCTCTTCCTATTGGCCGATATTGAGCCATTTTCTCACCATTCCCCGAAACCATTGCCCCGGCCCGGAGACCGGGCGACACCCCGAATGATCCGATCCAGTGATTTCGCTCGATTCAATGACGCATCGGGCGACCGTGTGCTTTCCGGCTGCATTGAACAGCGCGGCGCACACGGTCAAGTGACTGGTCGTTCCCTATCAATGACAGTGAGATTTCACCGGCGACAGTATGTGACGGACTGCTCTCGGGATAAGGAATGCCCGCACGCGTCACAAGACCGGTCGCGGTGACGACCGAACACCGGAGCGGCGCACCGCGGCGGGACCACGAACCGAGTATTCGCCAGAACGGGGGTTCAGGAATGCGGCACAGCGGCGAGATCGTGCCGTTTGGTGGTGCCGTCCGGCAAGGAGACCGCTGGACGGTCGAAGGGGCCGGGTGCGCGCCTGCGGCAGGGGGCGCCGGTGAACTCGGCCACGGGGACCCGGGGCCCCGTGGCATTCGTCCGACTCTGCAGACCACTGAACTGGGCAGTGTCACGGCACGCCGGATCACGTTCCACGCGGCCGGTTCCGCCCCCCATGTGCTGGAGGCCGATCCCGGGCGGCACGCCCTCGTTCTCAGTTCGTTCGGCGAGATCGCAGTGGTGCGAGCCGGGCGCGAACTCACCGTTCGGGACGCGGCAGTGGCTCTGTGCGACACCCGGCTCCCCCTGCGCATCGGCCCGACGCCGGGGAACCGGACGGCGGAGGCGGTCGTGATGGTCTTCCCGGGCTCCGCGATGCCGACGGTTCCACCGGACGCCGGCGCGTCGCAGCACAAGGTCCGCGACGCAGCCGGTTCCGGGCCGCTGCTCCGCTCGTTCCTGGTCGAGGCGGCCGAGCGGGCGACCGGGCTGGGCGCGCCCGAGGTGGCCCGGTTCGGCGATGCCGCCCTGCACCTGGCCGCAGCGGTCCTGGAACGGCACTTCGTCGACGCCGGCGAAGTGTGCCCGCAGACCCAGCAGTACGAGCTGATAACGCGCATCCGCGGATTCATCGACCGCAATCTCGGCGACTGCGGCCTCACGCCGAGCCTGGTCGCCTCGGCGCATCACATCTCCATTCGCTATCTGCAACGGCTGTTCAAGACAGCGGGCAGCACGCCGTCGGGCTGGATTCGGCAGCGGAGGCTGGAGAAAAGCCGACGCGAACTCTGCGACGCGCGGCTGCGATCGGTTTCGGTTCGCGAGATCGGCCTGCGCAACGGTTTCACTCAGCCCTCCGACTTCAGCCGGGTATTCCGCGCCAAGTACGGCGTACCGCCCGGCAGGTTTCGCGACGACTGGTTCCGGCGCGACGCAATAAGCCAATCAGGTGGCCGCGTCACGGCAATGACAGATCCTGTGGTGGTCAGAAAAATCAAGTAGAGGAAGGAAAGCGAGAAACCGGTTCGCGATTGGCGGACTTGGCTGATCCGTTCCGCAGGAGGAGTCACGCTGTGACCGTGCTCACATCCAGGACCGATCTCGACATCGACCCCGCCGATCTCTGCGATTTGGTGGCCGGCCTGCTGGAAAAGCGTCCGCTGGCCTTCGAGGGGACGCGGCAACTCGCGCTCCAGCACCGACCGGCGGCAACGGGCCCGTGGTACGAGGGCTGTCGGCGGCAGTCGTTGATTTCCTCGGACTCCGACTTCACCGAGGTGCACGCCGATCTGCGCGGCAGTTACCTGGGCGAGGTGTTCGACCGGCTCCCGTTCAGGCCCATCCGCACCAGAATCATGGCGCTGGGCCCGAAGCACTGCTATTCGGTGCACCGGGACATGACACCGCGATATCACCTCGCGGTCACCACGAGCGAGCACGCGCGATTCGTTTTCGTCGAGCACGACAAGGTGGTGCACATCCCGGCCGACGGAAACCTCTACTACGTCGGCACCCGGCATCTGCACAGTGCGTTCGACGGGGGCGACGACATGCGGATCCACATCGTTTTCGGAACGGACGACGAGCAGGAACAACGGCCGGAGGAGTCGGGGTGTGACGAACTTGGTGGCGCATTGGGACCGCCGCGCCGAAAGTCATGACGAAACACCGGGCAATGCGCTGACGTCCGCACAGGCGGAGGCGTGGAAGTCGATGCTCGCGGAGGTCTTTCCCACTCGTTCGGGAAGGCTTCTCGACATCGACATCGACAGCGGGACGGGCACCTACGCATTGTTGTGCGCGGAGCTGGGTTTCGATGTCCACGGTGTGGACACCTCGGAGCAGATGACCGCACGGGGGCGGCCGGGTGGGTCACCGACATCTCGGCGCTGGGCACCGGCCGGGCCGCGCTGAAGCTGGGGGCGGGCAAGTGTTCACGGACGACGCCATCGACCCGCACGCCGGAAATCCGGCTCACCAGGCACCTGGGTGAGCGCGTGGCCGAGGGGGACGTCCTCGCCGAGCCGTTCCACCGCGACGGGCTCGACAGCGGCGAGGCGGTGGAGCTGGTGGCCGGGGCCGTCCGGGTCGGCCCCCGGGAGAACTTCCGGGTACCGCGTGAGCCGGAGCCGGTGTCCGAAGCGGATGTCCACACGGACGGGACGGGGATGGTCCATGTCTAGCGCGATCAACGCGCCCGCGTCCGAGCAGGAGCTGCGGGAGTACCTGTCGAAGATGCTGCGCCGGCACTTCGGCGGGGAGACGGGGTCACGGTTCTGGGTCGGACACCGGGACGCGCTGCCCTTCGACCCGGTCGCCGACATCCATCACGTGGAGCACGTGCTGGCCCAGGCCCGGGACGTGCTCCGCACACAGCCTGTCGGACATCTGCTGGTGACCCCTCCGCTGCTGCGCGCGCTGGCGCGGTCGGCGGAGCTGGCGGAACGTGTGCGTGCCACGGTGCGGGTCATCACCTGGGGCGGGGCGCGCATGACCCGCGAGGAGCAGTACGAGTACGGGCAACCGGTCTTCCCGGACTCCGCCTTCGTCGCCACCTACGCGAGTTCGATCACGGGCACCCGGGCGCTGCTCAGGCGCTCGACGGCATACGACGACCTTCCGGTGTTCGACCCGGCCGGCCCCGAACTGTTCCTTCGCGTCGTCGACCCGGCCACGCGCGTGCCCGTGCCGCACGGGGCCCGCGGCCAGGTGCTGATGCACACGGTCACGCGGGACATGTTCCTGCCAGATCCGCGCACGCGTGGGGTAGGGCGCGCGTCCCCGCGACGGACAAGCAGGCGGACAAGCGGGCGGACAGGCAACGGACGACATTCATCCGATGAGGAGGAACACTGTGCAGGACGCCGAGCAGGCACGCGACGACGAACGGCACGCCCCGGTCCGGCCGGGCGAACCGACCGGACCGGCCGAACCCACGGACGCGGCCGCCGAAGACGACCCCCACTGGTTCGACGACGTACCGGACGAGAACGTCGGGGCGGTGCTCTCGCTGGACGAGCTGACTCCGTACCCGGGGATCTAGAGACTGGTGAGGAGTGTTGTGGAGCCTTCGCACCGAGCCGCCGACCGGGCCGGCGCCGCGCGGCAACAGGAAGTGCTGCACTGGTACGCGTCCCGGCTGGGCGGGCCCGGGACCGAACAGGCTTGGCCCGCGGGCGCGGTGGTCGTCGTGGGGCATGATCTTCTTCCGCACGCTGCCGACCTGGCCGACATCGGATGCCGCATGGTCGCGCAGACCTCTCTCGACGGCTGGCGGCGGGGTTTCGCCGCACGGTCGATCCCGACGTCGGCGAAGTACGCCCTGGTGGTCGCCGCCCGGCAGGAGTTCGATCTCCGGCTCGCCGGAGACATCCTGGACTTCGAGCGCCGGATCGGCCTCCCGGTGGGCACGTTACCGGCACGCTCCAACAGGGAACTGGGCTTCATGCTCAGGCGTATGGCGCTGGCCAGACGGATCCGCGCCGGAAAGCACGTCTTCGTCGATGCCGCCGACGCGTCGTCCGTCGTGGGCGACGCGACGGAATTCGCCGATCCCGGCGCAAAGGACGTGCACAGCGTCTCCGTGTACGGCCACGGCAACGAATCACACGTCAAGATCGGTGACGGGTTCGTCTGCGCGCACAGCGCGAGCGGTTTCCCCGCGCAGGACTGCGAGTGCGCGAAGCACGGTCTCAGATTGTGCAGGCTCGACGACATCCGCTGCGCATGGATCCACCTGGGATCGTGCGGAGCACTGATTCCGGACTGGCGACGCAGTCTGCCCGCGACCAACTTCGTCGATGCCTTCGCGAGTTCCTACGCGGCGACGCTGTGCGGATCGCTCCACCGCATGCCGACGTCGCGCCGGGCGATCGTGGGCCACGAGCTGGATCAGCTCGGCGGGGCCGCGCCGGACGGAGGCGACCTGTCGGCCGGGACTCTGTGCCTGGGCGACCCGGTCCTGCTTCGGCACAGCCGCGGTATTCCGGACCGGAAGACGGCCGTCGCGTCCCTGGGCGGCGAACTCAAGGACATCGAGAGGGGGTTGGCACGCCTGTCCGAGGACAGGGAGCGGCTGCTGGCACTGGCGCGGACGGTCGACGACGCGCGTGGCAGGGTCGTCTCCCTGCGCCTGGCGGGAGGCCCTGCCGCGCACGAGGCGCTGGACGCCTGCGCGCGCGGGATCGACATCGCCTCGGGCTGGACGGCACGAGCCGCCGCGATGCTGTCGGTGGCGAACGAACGGACGCTGTACGGCGAGACCGTCCGGGCCGAGTTCACCCGCTGCGTCGCCAGGGTGGAGCGCCTCGCCGAACGGTTCGAGCGGGAGCTGGTCTCCTTCGTGGCGAGCGTGCCCGCGATCGGCGCCCGGACCGTCGAACGCGCCATGAAGAGCGGGCTGTTCTTCGGGCCCACGGGGTCACGGGTGCTGTGCGCCTGCCGGGTGTGCGGGCTCCCGGTCCGCGTGGGCACGGCCCGGGGCGCGGCGGACGACCGCGAGTGTTTCTGGGCGCGGTGCGACGTCTGCGGACACCTGGCGAGGTCGTCGGACGGAGAGCGGTTTCCCCTGATCACCGTGGAGGAGCCGGAAGTGGTCGGCACGCGCTTCTTCGGCGGCACACGGCTCTCCGACGGCACTCGGCTCCTCGGTGGCGCGCGAACGGCCCCGTCGGCGCGGGTGGTCGTCGATGTCGACGACGGCGCCGGGGGCCTGCACACCAGGAGCGTGCACAGCATCGCGGCAGGTGACGAGGTGCGCGTGCGCTGCGATACGGGCGGATCCGGTCCCTCGCTGCGGGTGCGGGCGCTGGTGGTGTCCGGATTCGCGATGTGGTTCGCGCGCGCGACCGTGCCGTCGGCCGCGCTGCTCGGCTCTCCGTCCCACTGACGCAAAGGAAGTCATATGCGTGGTAACGCTGTCGGGCGGCCCAAGGGCGAGGACTCATGGAGGCCGTGTTCGCAACCGCCGCCGATCCTGACGACCCGTTGTCCGCTGTCGTCGTCGGGCACCGCCCCGATCCCGAGGTGCCTCCGGGCTGGGTACGGGTGGAGGTCCGGGCGGCTTCCCTGAACCACAAGGATCTCTGGACCCTGCGCGGCGTCGGGATCAACCATGACCAGTACCCGCGCATCCTGGGCTGCGAAGCGGCAGGGGAACGGCCGGACGGGACGAGAGCAGTGCTGTATCCGCTTCTCGATTCCCCGCCGGGCATGAGCGACGAGACGCTGGCGATGCCCGCGGCGCAGCTCGCCGGCGCCCGGCCGGGCACACTCGCCGAGTACTTCGCCGCTCCCCCGGAGAGCCTGCTGCCGGTCCCGGACCATCTGTCCTGGGAATCTGTCTGTCCTGGGAAGAGGCGGCGTGCCTGGTGTGCACCTGGCTGCCCGCGTACCGGATGCTGATGATCGATCCGGCGGCCGCACAAGCCGGGTTGTCGGGCGGCGCCCACGGGGGCATGGTCCGATCCGGGGGCCCGGCCGAGAGGATCAGGCGACGACGGCGTCGAACTCGCCGTTCTTGACGTCCTCCACGAGGGAGGCGAACTGGTCGGTGCTCATCTCCACGCGCTGCCCGAAGCCGTCCGTGCTCACGGCCCGGCATTCAGCGGGAGCGGTCTCGTCGGTACCGGAACCAGGGGGGCGGCCCGGCCGACTACTGCGGTATCGGAGGGGCGAACGGCCCCTGCTTCGTGCTGCGGTGAAGGGTGTGGGATGGGTGGGTTGGACGTGCGGATGCGCGGGGTCACGTGCCGGCACGGCCGGGTGGAGGCGGTCTCGGATGTGGACCTGGAGGTTGCCGCCGGGAACCGGGTGGCGCTGACGGGGACCAACGGGTCGGGCAAGACGACGCTGCTGCGTGCGGTTCTCGGCCTGCACCGGCAGGCGGGCGGATCGATCCTGGTCGGCGGCCGGGACACCCGCACGGCGGCGGAGTGGGCGTGGCGGCGTCGGTCCTGTGCCTGGATCCCGCAGAAACCGGCAGCCGGGCGGTTCCCCCTGCTCGGCGCCGAGCTGCTCGCCAGCAGCGCCGCTCCTGCCGAGGCCGCCGACGCGGCCGGCCGGCTCGGGGTGGGCACGCTGGTGGAACGGCCCCTGCACACGCTGTCCGGCGGGCAGCTCCAGCGGATGTACCTGGCCCGGGCGATCGGCTGCGTCGCCGCCGGGGCACAGGTGCTGCTGGCGGACGAGCCGACCGCCGCCCTCGACTTCGGCGGGCAGGCGGAAGCCGCCGAAGTCCTGACCTCGCTGCCGGTGACGCTCGTCGTGGTCACCCACGACCGGGCCCTGGCCGAACGGTGCGACCGGGTTCTGGAAATGGCCGCCGGCCGGCTGCGGGAGGTCCGGTGAGCACGCTCGCGACCGCCGATGTCGGCGCCCTGCTCGAGCTCGTGCCGGTCCGGCGGGCCGGTCTGGCCCTGCTGCTCGCGGCAGTCGGCCTGCCCGTCATCGGCGTGATCATCGTGGGGCTGGACATCATGCCGGTGCGGTTCGCGATGATGCACGTCGCCCTGTTGGGCATCTCCGTCGGGCTCATCGCCGGGCTGGACCCGATGCTGTGCGCGCTGGTGGCCTGCGCCCTGGCCGGGGCCGGTGTGGCACCGCTGGCCCGTACGCCGGACGGGCTGTCCGGGGCGATGGGCCTGCTGATGAGTCTGGCCATCGCGGGCGCGCTGCTGCTCCTGGCGGTGTCCGGAGTGAACGCCTCGGGGGCGTTCGCCCTGCTGTGGGGCTCGATCCTGTCGGTCGGCACGCCCGACCTCGTCGTGCTCGGCGCGCTGGCCGTCGTCGTGCCGGCGCTGTTCTGGTGGCGGCGGCACGACATCGGGCTGCTGCTGTACGACCGGGAGCTCGCCCAGTGCTCGGGCGTCCCGGTCCGCGCCCTGACCGCCGCGCTGCTGGTGCTGGTGGCGGTGGCGGTCGCCGGGGCCATCAAGCTGACCGGTGCGCTGCTCGTCGACGCGCTGACCCTGCTGCCCGCCCTCGCCGCCCGGCGGCTGGGCAGCTCACTGAAATCGATCGTCCTGTGGGCAATCGGTATCGGGGTCGCGGTGAACCTGACCGGGTTCCTGCTGGCCCTGTGGCTGGACTGGCCCCCCGGGCCGGTCCTCGTCCTGACGGCGGGGGCGGTCGTCCTCGCCGTGCACCTGATATCCGAACGGAGAACCAGCTCATGGCGCGCACCAGCGTCCGCATCCCTTCCCTCCTCGCACTGAGCGCGGTCGGCCTGGCTCTCGTCACCGGCTGCGGCGGTGACAAGGACGAGAAGGCCTCTTCTGCCGCGCCCGCGGCCGGGGCGAGCGCTTCCTCGGATCCGGCCGAGAGCAAGCAGAAACCCGTAGTCGTCGTCACCACCACCTGGGAAGGCGCGTTCGCCGAGGCGGCGGGTGCCGACGATGTGAAGGTCATCGTCCCGCAGTCGGTGCACCACGCCCCCGACTACGACCCCAAGCCCTCGGACCTCGCCGCCGTGGCCAAGGCCGACTTCGTGCTGTACGCGCCGTTCGAGCCGTACGCGGCGAAGATCAAGGAGGCGGCCGGTTCGAAGGCGAAGCTGGTGGAGGTCAACCTCGACAACGACCCGGACAAGGTCAAGGCCGAGGTCGACAAGCTGGCCGCGCTGTTCGGCACCACTGAGGTCGCGACGAAGTGGAAGGCCCGGTTCGACACCGAGTACGGCAAGCTCAACAAAGAGGTCAAGGTGGCCTGGCCGGGCGGCAAGAGACCCGTCACGGTCACCCAGGTCTTCACCGCGTGGGCGGCGAAGCTGGCCGGCATCACCCCGGCCGGCACGTACGGGCCGGAAGCGGTGACGCCCGCGCAACTGGCGGAGCTGTCCGCGAAGAAGCCGGCCCTGGTCCTGGACAACGCCCACATGTCGACCGGCACCGTGCTGCCCGACTCCGGTGCGAAGCAGCTGAAGATCGTCAACTACCCCGGCGAGGACCTCGACCTGCTGGCTGTCTACCGCAGCGCCGCGGCCGAGATCAAGAAGGGCATGGGCGGGTCCTGACCGCCTGCCGCCCGCGTGCCGCGCGACGGCCGTGCCCGAGGACGTTCTGCACCGAGCGCCCTCGGACACGGCTTCGGTCCGTTCTGCTCATGCTGTGAAACGGCTCATGGCGGTCCGGTGGCGGTGGGCCCGCGGGACGGGTGGTTCCCGACAACCCTTGTCCGGGCGTCGGACACTGACGGTGTGTGAGTGCTCCGGGGGGCAGCCGCCGCTGCCCGTCCTGGTCGTGGACATCCCGGGCGTGGCCGCGCTCGGCCGGGCGCTGCTCCTGCTCGGCGTCACCCTGGTCGCGTTCCTCGCCGTCGACGTGGCCGCCGGGCTGTTACGCCGCGCCCGCGCGGCAGGCGAGGGGGCCGGCCAGGCGTTGCGCGTGGCCGGCCCGAAGAGCCGTCAGCCCGCCTGGGCGAACGGCGGCTGGTGCGGGGAGGCGTCGTGCTTGGGAAGGCCCGCGGTCAGACGTTCCCGCAGGGCGGCCCGGTCGGGTTTACCGGCCGCGGTGAGCGGCATCGCCTCGACGACGAGGAGCCGTTCGGGGTGCTTGCGGCGCTCCAGGCCCCGGGCCGTCAGGTGCGCGCCGAGCGAATCCAGGGTGGGTGACTCCTCCCCCCTGGGCACCACGCAGGCCGCGAGCCGTTCGCCCATCAGCGGGTCGGGCACACCGACGCAGACCACGTCCCTGACCTGCGGGTGCGAGGTGAGTTCGCGTTCGACCTCGGCGGGGCTGATGTTGGCTCCGCCCCGGATGACGATGTCCTTCAGCCGCCCCACCACGTGCAGGACACCGTCGGTGTCGAGAAAACCGAGGTCGCCGGTGCGGACCCACCCCGCGGGGGTGCGGTAGCGGGCGTCCAGGTCGGGGGCGGCGACGTAGCACAGCGGGGACATCGGACCCCGGGAGATGATCTCGCCGACGGCGCCGTCGGGAAGAGCGTCATGGGTGTCCGGGTCGGCGATCCGGATCTCGGTCACGCGCGGATCCGGACGGCCGGCGACCACACCGGTGCCACCCGTGGGCGGGACGGCGTGCGCCAGCCCGGTGTGGCAGTTGACCCCGTCGGCCGAGCCGTAGAGGTTGACCACCGGGCAGCCGAACGCCTTCGCCGCCGCTGCGGCGGTGGTCTCGTCGAGCGGTGCTCCGCCCAGGACCAGGGCGGTCGGTTCCGGGAGCTGCTCGGCGGTGGCATCGAGGCGTTCGAGCATGATGCGGACCATGGTCGGCACCCCCAGGACGTGGGTCGGCCGGTGTTCCCGTAGGGCCGCGAGGGCGGCCTCGGGCGTGAAGTGGTCGAGCAGGACCAGGGTGCCGCCGTGACGGGCGATGGTGACGGCCGTGCCGTTGGAGCCGAAAGCCGAGGCCAGCGGGACGAGGAAGAGGCAGCGGGGCGGCGTCCGGTCGGGGATGAGGGAGGCCAGGAAGTTGCCGCGGCCGCCGGCGAGCGCGTTGTGCGAGTAGGCGATCATCTTGGGCTCGGCCTCCGATCCGGAGGAGACCAGGATCCGGGCCGCGCTGTCCGGGTCGGGGCGGGCCGGGACGAACGTCTCCGGGTCGCTGCGCATCAGATCGGACCAGGCCACCGTTCCTTCGGGTGCTTCCCCGGGGCCGACGGCGATGACGTGGCGCAGGTCCGGCAGGGACCGCTCGAGGGTGTGCAGGTCGGCAGCGTGGTGGAAGTCGCGGTGCTCGACGGCGGCGATGACGGCGACGGCCTGGGCCCTGCGGAGCAGGCATTCCGCTTCCAGCACGCCCCGGCCGACGGGGAAGGGCAGGGCGACGGCGCCGAGGGCTGCCAGAGCCAGGTCGGCGATGACGGTGTTGCGGTGGTTGGGGAGTTGTACGCCGACCACGTCACCCGGGCGTATGCCGAGTTCTCTCAGGCCGGCGGCCAGGCATCGGACCTTGCGGTCCAAGGCGGTGTAACAGAGCTTGCCCTTGGCGTCCTGAACAGCGGTGTGGTGCGGGTCGGCGATCCGGCGGGCGCGGAAGAGGCTGTAGAGGTCGAGGTCGGGGCAGGTGCCGTCGGCAGCCCAGGAACGGCGGAGCCCGGCGGGCAGCAGGTCGTGCAGGGCGACGGTCATGCGAACCTCCAGGGGGCCAAAACGGCGGGGGCACCGTGCGCGTCGCGGTGGATCGCACCGGCGAAGCGCGGGTCGTGGTGCAGGTCGGACAGATCGGTGGTGACGGCGGTGGCGGCCAGGCCCCGGCTGTTCAGCAGGGCCAGCGCCTCAGCGGTGGGCAGCTCGGAGAGGTCATGGACGCGGGCGGCGCGGTCGTCGGCGTCCGCGGGCGCGATCCAGCCGTCCGCGGTGGGCAGGGGGCGCCGGAACCCGGCGGGTCGGCGCGGGTTCTCCCCTCGCCCCACACGCGCCAGGGCGGGGGCGGTGAGCGTGTCGGCGGCGCCGAGGAGGGAGGAGTCCACCCGGACTCCGTGTCCGCTGCGTTCCCTCAGCAGCAGCCCGGCCAGGACGGCCTCGGTGCCGTGCAGTCCGCCCAGCACGTCGAGCAGGGTCATCAGGGAAGGGGCGGGCGGCTCTCCGTCGGGGCGGACCGCCTCGCCGACGCCGGTGCGGGCCTGGACCATGAAGTCGGTGCCCATGGGGGCGTTCGCGATGCGGTCCGCCCAGCCGCCTGTGTACGCGTACACGAGGGCGGGGTTGACGCGGGCGAGATCCTCGGCGTCGAGGCCGAGTTCGGCGGCCTTGCCCGGAGCCCAGTTGTGCAGGAAGACATCCGCCTGCCCGGCCATGCCCCGCAGCCGGCGGCGGCCGGCCTCCGCCTTGATGTCGATCTCCACGGCCTTCTTGCCCCGGTTGAGGGCGAGCCAGCGCGCCGATATGCCGGAGGAGGTGGGCGGCATGCCCCGCAGCGGGTCCCCGCCCGGCGGCTCGATCCTGATCACCTCGGCTCCCAGCAGGCCGAGGAGGTGCGCGGCGAGGGGAGCCTGGATGCGCCGGCCGGCCTCCAGCACGGTCAGTCCGGCCAACGGACCGTCCGCTGCCGGAACCACGGCTCCCGGTGGGCGCCCGCCCCGACGGAACGATTCGTCACCGAGCGGGCGGAAGGACCAGGGGGGTGCGCCGTCGGCCTCGGCGTGCCGCTCGGCCAGGGTCCGCAGGACGCACACCTCGGCCCCGGACAGTGCGGCGGCCCGGCGGATGGCCGCCATGGGCTTTCCGCGGGTGACCTCGTGGAGGACGGGTGGGAACGGAGCGCAGGCGGTGGCGTAGCGGAACTGGAAAGGGCGCCAGCCGGCCCGGATCGCTTCGGCGGGTGCCTCCAGGGCCCGCCAGAAGGCAGCCCAGGCACCCGGGTCAAGGGTCTCCAGTTCGAAGAGGAGGCCGTCGGCGGAGGTGAAGGGCGGACCGCCGGGGGCGAGTTCGGCCGCCTCGCCTTCATCGGCGCCGGCGGCGGCCAGGTACTGGGACACAGCGAGCAGCCCGGCCCGGTCCGCTCCGGTGTCCAGACGGCTCACTCCGGTGACGCCGCGGGCCTTGCCGATCAGGGCGGCGAGCAGCCCCTGGACGGTGAGTACGGCGGTGGCGGTGGCGGCGTGGTCGACGGCCAGTCCGGCCGGGGCGCCGGCCCGGCGCCCGTGGACGGCCATCACGCCGGTCGCCGCCTGGACCGTCGCCTCGTCGACGAGACCGCTGCCGGGCTCGCCCCAGTGGGCGGTCGCGTGCACGGGATCGAAACCCGCGCCGCTCACCGTGATTCCGCCGGACCGGTCCGCGGCCGCGGTGCGGTCCTGACGCGCCCCGAGCAGGTTCAGGTGCGCGGAGACGACGGCCGTGATCTCCGCGGGCCCCGAGACGGTGGTGTCCATCGCGTCGAGTGGCCGAAGGGCCGCCGTGGTTGCTGGTGACGCCATGCCTCTCCTCTCCCGGCGCGCGGCGGAGGCCGGCGCCCGAGTCGTACCGAAGACGGGAACCAGGGCGCCGGTGCGCCCGACCTGTTCCACGGACAGACAGTCGGACACACGTTCCCGGGAGTTCCCGGGAAGCCGAGGAGGCCATGCCGTGCCGGAGACCGCCGCACCCGTCGACCGCTCGCCCCGATCCGGGCCGCCCCCCGCCGAGTTGGGCGACCGCGTGCGCAGGTTCGTCACGACCCGGGTGATGCCGTACGAGGCGGTGCTCGACGCCGGTGGCCCGGCGGCCGCCGAGGCGCTGGGCACGCTCCGGTCCCGAGCCAGGGAGGACGGGCTCTGGGCCCTCCCGCTCCCCGCCGAACTGGGCGGCGGCGGGCTCTCGTTCGCCGAGTACGCACAGCTGGCCGAGGCCGAGGGGGCCAGCGACCACGGCCCCGCCGCGCTGGGCTCCGCCCCTCTCCTGGACGTCACCATGCTGGCCCGGCACGCGACCGGCCCGGTACGCGACGCCTGCCTGCGCCCGCTGGTCGAGGGAACGATGCGGACCTGCTACGCGATGACGGAACCGGAGGCCCCCGGCACCGACCCCGTCCTGACCCGGACCACCGCCGCTCGTCCGGCGGCCGGGGGCTGGCGGATCAGCGGCCGCAAGTGGTTCGTCTCCGGTGCCGCCGGCGCCGACCTGGTGACCGTGCTGGCACGGACCGGCGGGGCGCCGGGGGGCCGTGACGGCCTGTCACTGTTCCTCGTCCCCACTGCCGCACCCGGGTTCCGGGTGGTACGGGAGCTGCCCGTGCTCGGCGCGACGGGGCAGTACGAGATCGAGTTCGACGGGGTCCATGTCCCGGACGACCACCTGGTGGGGCCGGAGGGCGGTGCCCTGGCCGTCGCGGGCGAACGGCTCGCTCTCGGCCGGACCCTGCGCTGCCTGCGCTGGCTCGGCCAGGCCCAGCGGGCCTTCGACCTCATGTGCGAGCGGGCCGTGGCCCGGACCGGGTCACGCGGACCGCTGGCCGACCACCAGCTCGTCCAGCAGCACGTGTTCGATTCGCTCCTCGCGCTGCGCACCACCCGGCCGCTGGTCCACGAGGCGGTTGCGCTGCTCGCCGCCGGCCGGGACGCCCGTACGGAGGTGGGCCTGGCGAAGGTGGCCGCGGCCCGGATGCTCCAGCAGGTGGCCGACTCGGCGATCCAGGTGTTCGGCGCGGCCGGTCTGGGACCGGACACCCCGCTGCCGTCCCTGTTCCGCGGCGGGCGGGCGGCCCGGATCCTCGACGGTCCCGACGAACTGCACGTCACCTCGGTCGCCCGCCGAGTGCTGCGCGGCCACGGCGCGGGCTCCGTCAGACGCGGGTGAGGTCGGCCAGACCGGTCAGCGAGGCCAGGCCGAGGGCCAGGAAGAAGTCGCCCCAGATCAGCTCGTGGCGCTCGGCCAGGCCCCGGCCGGCGTCGTAGCAGCCGTCCAGCAGCATGCCCGCGGGCCGGTTGCCACCGCTGTACGTCAGGTGCTCCTCGGCCAGGGTCCTCAGCATGACGACACCCCGGTACGAGCAGGCGTGCGACCAGTCTTCGGGCACCCGGGCGAGTTTGAGCAGGGCGACGGCGGTGATCGCCGCGGCCGAAGTGTCCAGGGGCCCGTGCGGGGCCGCGGTGTCGTCCGGCGGAACGAACCGGCCGGACAACACACCGTCCAGCGAGAGCAGATGCCGTGCCGCCGCCGTGAGACGGCTCCTGTCATGGGCGGCGACCTCGGGGCGGAGCAGGGCGTCGGCGACCGCCAGCAGCAGCCATGCCCGGCCGCGGCTCCAGCCGGGCCGGGGGTCCTCGCACGCCTGCCAAGCGGGCCCGGCTTCATCGAAGCGCCATGCGGGGTGCGGTTCTCCGCCGTCGCGGAGGCACAGGTCCAGGTGCCGGTGGAGGTGTTCGGCCGCCGCCCCCGGTGCGACCGTGGACAGGAGCGGCACGGTCCCGGGCACGCCGTCGGCGCGCGCCTGCAGCCGGGGGCCGCCGAGGGCGTCCCCCCAGGGGACGAGGCCGAGTTCGGGGTGACGGGCCGCGAGAACGGCGCGCGCCGCCCGGTCCCGGAGCGCGGCAACCCGGCTGTCCCCGTCGGCGAGCGCGGTGGCGTACCACAGGATCAGGCCCCGGGTGACCGTGTCCGCGTCCACCCAGGGCGCCAGCCCCGACGTACGGCCGGCGGCCGCGCCCCGGTCGGCGTGGGAACCGGTGTACCGGGCCCGCAGCCACAGCAGGCCGGCCCAGAACCCGCCGGTCCAGGAACCGCGGCCGGTCGTCTTCCACACGCCGTCCCGGGGATCCGCGTACAGCGGGAACCGGCCGCCGACCTGCCTCTCGGTGGTGCTGACGCGCTCCATCACGGCGGCCAGTGCCCGGTCCGCCCAGTCGCCCACGTACGCGGTCACGATGTGGTCGTCCCCCGGTCACGTCGGGCCCACCCGTAGGCAACCGCCGCGGCCGCGGTGAACTCGACGGCCACCAGCAGCCAGCCCGTTCCGTAGCGGCCGGACTCCGCGAACGGCGCGAAGGCGGCGGGGCCGATCGCGAAGCCCGCGAAGAAGCCTGCCGCGACGAGCGCCGAATCCTGGCCCGCCCGGCCCGGTGTCGCCCGCTGCATCACCAGCACCATGGACACGGCGTTCGCGGAGACCGCGAACACGCCCACCGCGACCGCACCGGCCCACACCAGCAGGCCTGCCCACTGGGCCGCACCGATCAGGACCGCTGCCCCGACGGCCCCGCAGGCCAGGAGGGCGGGCAGCCGCTCGGCCCGCCCGGGGCGGGCCGAGCGGGACCAGGCGACGCGGCCCACGACCCCGGTGATGCCGAGGACGGCGACCAGAGACGCGGCAACGGCCGGTCCGAGGTCCAGTGGTCCCGCCCCGTACAGCACGAGATAGGTGTTGACCGAGGCGATGCCCGACCCGAGGAACAGGGAGTAGACGCACAGCCAGGCCGTCATCCCCTCAGGAACCCGTACCCGGCCGGGCGGGGAGGCCGGCTGCGCCGGATCTGCGGGCAGCACCCGGTGGGCCCAGGCGGCGGACAGCAGCGCCGCGCCCGCGGCGGTCCACACGGCGGCACGCCAGCCGAGACCGGAGGCGAGCGCGGCCAGCGGAAGTCCCGCCGCGAAGGCACCGAGTTGTACACCCGACTGCTTCATACCGGTCACCGCGCCCCGCCGTTCGGGGGCCACGGCCGCCAGGACGGCCTTGTTGGTGGCGGGGTTGGCCAGTGCCTGCGGTATGCCTCCCAGAGCCACCGCGCCCAGCAGCAGCCCGGTACCGGGGGCAGCTCCGATCAGGGCGAGAGCGGCGGCCGAGGCCACCAGCAGCAGTACCAGCGAGCGCCGCGGCCCGGTACGGTCCACGATCCTGCCGCCCACCGGAGACAGCAGGGCTGCGGTGCCGAAGCCGACGGTCGTGGTCAGGCCCAGCACCGCCGGCGAGACACCCGGGTCGGCCACCAGCCTCGGTCCCAGCGCGCCCAGCAGGAACAGCTGGAGCATGGAGAACGCCATCGCGCCGGTGAGAAGGGCGGTGAGCCGCCGGTCCGCCCGGCGGGCAGGCCGGGCGTTCGCTGCCGTCCCGTGTGGCGCCACAGGTTTCGTCTCCGATTTCTCCGGCGCGGTGATGCGGACCGGTCGCTCAGTCAGTCGGGGCCTGCGGCCCGCGAGTTCCCCCCGGTTCATGTGCCGTACGCCACACCGCAGAGGCTTCGGCCGCCCCCTCCGCGGAAGCGCGCGCCGGTGTTCCCGGGGTGGGGCGTGGGTGCGAGGATGAGCCCGCCATGACCCCAGGCCGCCTCCTCCGAGCCGTGCGGGCCGCGATGTTCGCGGCCGTCTGCGTGCTGCTCGCGGCGGTCGGCCACGTCCTGATGTCCGGTACCGATCTGCCCTGGTGGGCCCTCCTGTCCGCGTTCGCCGGTACGGCCTGCGCAGCCTGGTGCCCGGCCGGCCGGGAGCGGGGTCTGCCCACGGTCACGGCCGCGGCCGTCGTCGTCCAGGCCGTCCTGCACACCGTGTTCTCGGCTTCGCAGTCGGTCCTGCACCCGTCCCCGCCGACCGGGACGTCCTTCGTCCGCCAGTGGGCCGAGTCCATCACCTGCGGAGCCGGCAGTGCCGGGGCCATGTCCTTTGAGGACGCGCTGCGGATCGTCACGGACGCCGGACTCGGCGGGATGGTGACCCAGCCGCCTCCCGGCACGACGATGGGCGCCGCACACGGCGCGGGGCACCACATGGCGGGCGCGTCCTCGGCCGGCATGCTCGCCGTCCACCTTCTCGCCGCCGTCCTGTGCGGTCTCTGGCTCGCCTACGCCGAGCAGGGTGCCTTCCGGCTGCTGCGTGCTCTGGCCCACTGGCTACGGGTGCCGCTGCGGCTCCTGTCCGGCCTCCTCGCACGGACACCGCACCGCCCGCGCGTGCGGCCGGCGCGGGACCTCGGCACGCGGATGCTGCGCGGCCGTCTCCTCGTACACTCCCTCGCCTCACGGGGTCCGCCGACGGGAACCGCTGTCCTGTGACAGCCGGCTCCCCGGGCGCACGCTGACGGCCACCACCGCCGTGCCCCCGGGCATCGGTCCCGCCTTCTCGCGGGGCCGTATCCCCGTCACCGGTCCCGCCGCGCGCGAGACCGGCCTCCTTCACCTGTGAGGACCGTGCGGCAATGAATCCTGCCCTGCCCACCCAGCCCTGTCCGGACGGCCGCAAGCCGTCCCGGCACACTCCCCGATCCGACGCGGAGACGACCAGCCTGGCCCTGAGTGCCCGCGACGGCGATCCCGTCAAGACCGACCGCTTCGTCCGCTCCCTCCAGCACGACGTACGGCGGTACGTGATCTACCTCAGCGCCGACCCGCAGGCCGCCGACGACCTGACCCAGGACGTGTTCGTCCGCGCGCTGGCGGCGCTGCCCCGGTTCGAGGGGCGCTCGTCGGCCCGGACCTGGCTGCTCACCATCGCCCGGCGCACCGTCGTGGACAGCATCCGGCGCGCCGCCGCCCGCCCCCGGCTCTCCGACCGCGACTGGCAGGCCGCCGCCGAGCGGACCCAGCCGTCGGACGTGCCCGGCTTCGAAGAAGGCGTCGCGTTGGACGAGTTGCTGGCCCTGTTGCCCGTCGAACGGCGCAAAGCGTTCGTGCTCACCCAGTTGCTCGGGCTGGAGTACACCGAGGCGGCGACCGCGGTGGGCTGCCCGATCGGCACCATCCGCTCCCGCGTGGCGCGGGCACGCCACGACCTCATCGACCTGCTCAAGGACACCGAGCAGGCGACCGCGGCCACCGGTCCCACGTCAACTGCCCGGGCCACCGCGACACGCCCGGTCGGCCGGGACCGCCCGCCCGCCCGGCGACGCGTACCGGCGATCCCCCTGGGCTGACCCCGGGTGCGGGGCCCGGCGGCGGGGAGCTTCCTCCCACCGCCGGTCCCCGCAGGCCGTCACTTCCGCAGGGGCCGAGGTGGCTGCTCGGCGGCCCGCGTAGCCGGCGCGCAACCGAACCTTCCGCGTGACGCGGGTCACGTTTCGCTTCGGGAACTTGGGCCCCACCACCACCGACTCCTGATGTGCGGCGACCGGTTCCACCCGGTTCGCGACCGACGCCACGAGCAGGAGGTCCCTCATCCATGGGCCAGAGTTCAGCATCCGCGCCCCCGCAGGTGCCCGTCCGCAGGCTGCCGCCGCCGTCGCTGTGGTCCTTCCTCCTGCTCCTCGGGCTGATCTTCTGCGGGGCCTACGCCGTCGGCACAGTCTCGGGGCCGGTGGCTCCAGGCATGGTGGGGAGCCCCGGCTCCGGGGGCGGGCACGGCGATGCCGAGATGCCGATGGACCACTCGGGCGGTCACCGGTGAGTGCTGCGCACGTCCTGTCGGTGATCACCGACATCGAAGTGGGGGGCATGACCTGTGCGGCCTGCGTGCGGCGCGTGGAGCGCCGGCTCGGCAAGCTGGAGGGCGTGAACGCGGAGATCAACCTGGCCACCGGCCGGGCCAGGGTCGCCCACCCGCCGCACATCGCCTCGGGCGACCTCCTGTCGGCCGTCGAGGCCGCCGGATACACGGCCCAGCTGCCACCGCCTCCGGCCGAGCAGACCGGAGAGCCGGAACGGCACCGGGACACCGACCGCGAGGAGCGCCGTCGGCTCGTACTCGTGGCCCTGATGTCGGCGCCCGTCCTCGTACTGTCGATGGCGCCCCCGCTGCAGTTCCGGAACTGGCAGTGGCTGTGCTTCGCGCTGGCCGCCCAGGTGGCCGTCTGGGGTGCCTGGCCGCTGCACCGGCGCGCGCTGAGCGGGCTGCGGCACTCGGCCGCGACCATGGACACCTTGGTATCCCTCGGCGTGGCGGCTTCCTTCGGCTGGTCCGCGTACGCGCTGTTCCTGGGTGGCGCGGGCGCCCCGGGCATGCGGATGCCGTTCACCCTGGTGCCCTCGGCCGGTGACGGCGTGGCCCACGTCTACCTCGAAGCAGCGGTCGGCGTACCGCTGTTCGTGCTCCTCGGCCGCTACCTGGAAGGCCGGGCCCGGCACGGCACCGGAGCGGCGCTGCGCTCCCTGGCCCGGCTGGCCGCCAAGGAGGTGACGGTCCGCCTCGGCGACGGTACGGAGGCGGTGCTCCCGATCGAGCGGCTGCGGGCCGGCGACCTGTTCGTGGTACGGCCGGGTGAGCGCGTCGCCACGGACGGCGAGATCGTCGAAGGCAGCTCGGCCATGAATCTCTCCCTGGTCACCGGGGAGTCGGACCCGGTAGAGGTGGCACCCGGCGAGACGGTCACCGGCGGCGCTGTCAACGAAGGCGGCCTCCTGCTGGTGCGGGCCACCGCGGTCGGGGCCGACACCCAACTAGCCCGCATCACAAGGCTGGTGACGGATGCTCAAGCCGGAAAGGCCCGAGCTCAACGGCTCGCCGACTCCGTCGCCGGGGTGTTCGTACCCGTCGTCCTGGCTCTCGCCGTCACGGTGCTCGGCTTCTGGCTCGGTGCCGGAGCCGACCCGCAGGCCGCTGTCACCGCCGCCGTCGCCGTCCTGGTCGTCGCCTGCCCCTGCGCGCTGGGCCTGGCGACCCCGACCGCCCTGATGGCAGCCACCGGCCGAGGAGCACGGCTGGGCATCCTGATCAGCGGCCCGCAAGCCCTGGAGGGGCTCCGGCACATCGACACCGTGGTCCTCGACAAGACGGGCACCCTCACCACCGGGCACATGACCGTCGGCCGTGTCACCGAAACCCCGGGCGGTCTCGGAACGGAGCACGCCCTGCGACTGGCCGGCTCCGTGGAGAGCGGCTCCGAGCACCCCATCGGCCGGGCCATCGCCCAGCACGCACGGCGCGGCCGGCCCGGGGCCCACCTCCCCGCGGTCCGAGAGTTCCGGGCGCACCCGGGCCACGGGGTCAGCGGCCGGGTCGAAGGACGGCACGTGGAGGTCGGCACCCCGGACGGCACCGACCTGCCGAAGGCCCTGGACGCCGCCGCCGAGAAGGCCGAGGACGCCGCCCGCACCGCCGTACTGGTCCGCGTGGACGGCTCCGCCGAACTGCTCATCGAGGTGGCCGACCTGGTCCGGCCGGGCAGTTACCGGGCAGTCGACCGGCTCCGCCGCCTCGGCGTGCGCCCGGTGCTGGCCACCGGAGACCGGGCGGCAACGGCCCGAGCGGTCGCCGAGGACCTGGGCATCGCGGAGGTCCACTCCCGCTGCTCCCCCGAGGACAAGGCCGCGCTCGTCGCCCGCCTGCGCGACGAGGGACGGCGCGTCGCCGTCGTCGGCGACGGCGTCAACGACGCCGCCGCCCTGGCCGGTGCCGACCTCGGCGTCGCCATGGGAACCGGAACGGACGTCGCCATCGGCGCTGCCGACATCACGCTCGTCCGCGGCGACATCGAAGCGCTCGCCGACGCGGTCCGGCTCGCCCGGCACACCCTCGCCACCATCCGCGTCAACCTCGCCTGGGCCTTCGGTTACAACCTCGTCACCATGCCCCTGGCCATGGTCGGCCTGCTCAACCCGATGGTGGCGGCCGTCGCCATGTCCGCGAGTTCCGTCCTCGTGGTCGCCAACAGCCTTCGGCTGCGCACCTGGGAGCCCTCGCCCGGCCGACGGAACGGACCACGACGCCCAGGCGGCCACCGGCCGGCGGACAGGACTGCACGATGAAGACACCGACGCGCACACGACGCGGGGCACACACCGAAGCCGCCGCCTCCCGGACCTCCGTCCGGGACGCCCCCCGGCGGGCCACCCGAAGCCGCCTGCGCGAATCCCTCACCACGGGCGTCACCGTGCTGCTGGCCTGTGTCACCGCTCTCTGCGGCCTCGCCGCGTGGACCACGGCCGGATACGCCGGCCGGCCGGCGCGCATCGAGGTCCTGAGCGGGCACGTGCTGCTGCCGGTCCTCCCCGGACGGGCCACCAACGCCTACTTCCGCATCACCAACACCGGCGGGGCCCCCGACCGCCTGCTCTCGGCCACCGTCTCAGCAGCAGGCCGGGCCGAACTGACCGCACACCGCATGACACCGGACTCCGGGGCCTACCGGGAGTCCGTCGACGACCTCACCGTCCCCGCCGGCACCGAGCTCACGATGTCCCCCTTCGGCCCCGCCGTGACCGTGGCCGCCTCACCGACGTGGCGCACCGGTGACCGGATCACCTTCACCCTCGGCTTCGAGCGGTCCGGCCCCGTCACCGTCGAAGCGGTCGTACGGCCACCCACCGAGGCCTGGGCCTGGTAGGTGACCCACCCGAGCCGGACTCACGCGCGCGGACATGCCGCCGTTGTCCCTGGGGTGCGGCGACCGCGGAAAGAGACCGAAGTACCTGGCTGATTCACGCTGCCCTGATCGGCTCGGGAGGGCAGGACGAAGCCGGAGCTCGCGGGACCGTTCTCGATCGCCCGCGGGCTGTATCCGGCCAGGGCATGGGGGGCCTGCCCCGAGCCGGCCCTGACGTCGGACACCGCCGATACCCTTGGCCCGTACGCGCGCGACCGTCGCGCGGCCTTCGGCAGATCTTCGAGGTGGGGACCAGAGTGAACACAACGCCGCTGAGCCCGGACGATCCGGCCGAGCTGGGCGGGTTCACGCTGCTGGGACGGATCGGCCACGGCGGCATGGGCCAGGTCTACCTCGGCGAGTCCGCTGCCGGTGAGGCCGTCGCGGTGAAGGTGATCAAACCCACGGTCGTCGATTCGGAGACCCGGCAGCGGTTCGCCCAGGAGATCGAGGTCCTCAAGACGGTCTGGGGACCGCGCGTCGCCGCGTTCGTGAAGGCCGACACGGAGTCGGAGCAGCCGTGGCTCGCGACCGAGTACGTGGAGGGCCCCGACCTGCGTCGGCTCCTCGACACCCGGGGTGTCCTGTCGCCTCTGGCGGCCGCTTCGCTCGGAGCGACCCTTGCCGAGGCGCTGGCCGGAGTCCACAGCCAAGGGCTGCTGCACAGGGACCTCAAGCCGGCGAACATCCTGCTCGGCCCCAACGGCCCCAAGATCATCGACTTCGGCCTCGCCGTCTTCGCCGAGTCCAGCGCCTCCCTCACCGCACCGAACATGGTGATGGGCACTCCTGCCTGCATGTCTCCGGAGCAGGCGAACGGGGAGAAGCCGCTGACGGCCCCGGTGGACGTGTACGCGCTCGGGGCGGTGCTGCTCTTCATGACCACGGGCCACTATCCGTACCGGGCCGATCACGTACAGGTGCTGTTCAGTCACATCGTCGACCCCGCCAAGGCTCCCGACCTGTCGGGGGCCCCAGAGGAACTGGTCGGCCTCCTGTCGTCCATGCTCCGGCACGCGCAGCACGACCGTCCGACGATGGACGAGGTGGTCACCCAGTGCGTGGCGGTCATCAAGGCGCACGGGGCGACCGTGGCCCAGGCCCGACGGCAGCTGGCCTCCCTCACCACGGTCGCGTACGAACCGCCGGAACCCTCCCCCGTGCCGGCTCCCGCCCCGCCGCCCACGGATGCCGAGGCCTTCGCCGAGGTGTCGACCCTCCTGGCCCCGAACCCCGTGGCGGTGGCGCCGACCGCCCCACTGCCGCAGCAGTCCGCCGCCCCCGCCCGCCCGCCGGGCTACACCCCGACGGTGGCGGTGACCACCCCGGACGCCGAGCCCACATCCGAAGCCGCGCCGCAGCCCACGCCCGCGCCGCCCGCCGGCCCGCGCCGTTCCGCCGCCGCGCTCCGGATCGCGGCACAGTTGCGGGAGACGTACGCGTCGACAGCGCCGTTCTGAGCGGGCCGACAGGCAGAGCGGCGCCAGGGCGGGCCGGACAGAGGTGACCATCGCCCCTGGTCCCGGGCCGTGGCCCGCACGAAGATCTACACAGTTCAGCAGCTATCAGGAGGTATCGCGGGTGACCGCCCAGCAGTACAGTCGGCAGCCCGTCCCGGGCACCGGTACGAGTCTCCCGCCCGGCGCCCAGATCGTCGTACGCGATGAGGAATGGCTGGTCAAGAACGTCACCCGGACCGATCACGACGGCGATCGCATCGAGGCCGTCGGGATCTCCGAGTTCGTCCGCGATCAGGAGGCCGTCTTCTTCACGGGCCTGGAGCGCACCCGCGACGGCGCGCCCGGCATCGAGCTGATGGACCCCGCCAAGACCACCCTGATCAGCGACGACTCGCCGAACTTCCGCCGCAGCCGGCTCTTCCTCGAAGCGATTCTCCGCAAGACCCCGCTGCCCCAGTCCGAGCGCGGTCTGGCCCTCGCCGACAGCTTCCTGCTCGACTCGCTCCCCTACCAGCAGCGGCCCGCACAGCTCGCGCTCTCGGGCCGGAACCTGCGCCCGCGCATGCTGATCGCGGACGTCGTCGGCCTCGGCAAGACCCTGGAGATCGGGCTCACCCTCGCGGAGCTGATCCGCCGCGGCCGCGGTGAGCGGATCCTCGTCGTGACCCCGCAGCACGTTCTGGAGCAGTTCCAGCACGAGTTGTGGACACGGTTCGCCATCCCGCTGATCCGCCTCGACTCCGCGGGCATCGAACGGATCCAGCGGGAGATCCCGGCGGGCCGCAACCCCTTCACGTTCTTCAAGCGCGTGATCGTCTCGATCGACACCCTCAAGAACACCGATCAGTACAAGCACCACCTGGAGCACATCCGGTGGGACGCCGTCGTCATCGACGAGTCGCACAACCTGATCAACCGCGGTTCGCTGCGCAATGCGCAACCAGCTCGCGCAGCTCCTCGCCCCGCAGACGGACGCCCTCATCCTCGCCAGCGCCACCCCGCACAACGGCAACGCCCGCTCGTTCGCCGAGCTGATCGCGCTGCTCGACCCGGCGGCGATCCGTGACCCGGAGCGGTACTCGGCCGAGGACATCAAGCACCTGTTCATCCGCCGCACCAAGGTCAGCGCCGAGGTGCGGGAGAAGATGTCCGGCCAGTGGGCCGACCGGGGCCCTTCCGAGTCGGTGCACTGTCCGGCGACCCCGGCCGAGGAGAAGATCTTCGAGGAGCTGGCCCAGGTCTGGCTGCCCGCCGAGGGCCGCTCGGTGAGCGAGGTCCCGCTCTTCCCGTACACGCTGCTCAAGTCCTTCCTCTCCTCGCACACCGCCCTGAGCTCGACGGTCGAGACCCGTATCAAGACGCTGGAGAAGAAGAACGACCCGGACGCGACGGGCGCCGAACTGGCCGCTCTCCAGCGTCTGCGGGAGCTGACGGCCGGTCTGACCGCGCAGGATTCGGCCAAGTTCGCTGCCCTCGTCGAGCAGTTGAAGGCGATCGGGGTCGGGCCGCGCAGCGAGACACGCGTCGTGGTCTTCTCCGAGCGCGTCCAGACCCTGGAGTGGCTGCGGTCCGCCGTGCCGGCCGCGCTCGGTTTCAAGGGCAAGGCCCTGAAGGAAGCGGCCCGTGTGATGCACGGCGGCCTCTCCGACGAGCAGCAGATGAGTTGCGTCGAGGACTTCGGCCTCGCCGACGCACCCGTACGCATCCTCTTCACCGGTGATGTGGCCTCCGAGGGTGTCAACCTCCACCGGCAGTGCCATCAGCTCATCCACTACGACGTTCCGTGGTCGCTGATCCGCATCGAGCAGCGCAACGGCCGTATCGACCGTTACGGTCAGGTCCACAAGCCGCAGTTCCGCGCCCTGATCCTGACCAGCGAGGTGGACGGCGCGAAGGACGACCGCACGGTCGCCGAGCGTCTCCTTGAGCGGGAGGACGAGGCACACCGCTCGCTCGGCACGGCGGAGACGGTCTCCGGCCTGTACCGCGCGGAGACCGAGGAGGGACTCGAGTACCAGCGCATGGTCATCGCGGGGGTTCGGGACGGACTCGTGCCCCGGGAGGCGGTCACCCGCCTACGGAACGCCGATGCCGTCCGCTACCGGCGCGAGCTCCAGCGGGCCCGCTCGCTGCTCTTCGTTGCGGCCACCCGGTCCCGGGACAGCCTCGCCATCTTCTGGCACGGCCGTCCGAGCCCGTTTCTCGAACCGCTCATGCGCTTGCCCGCTTCATGAGCACGCCGGGCAGGAGGATCGCCCGAGGCCCGTGACTTCCCGTGCACGACTCCTCCACGACGGCGCGGACGCTGCAGGCGCGTTGGAGTCGGCAGTCGCCCGAATCGTGTGTCGCCGTGCTTTGAACCGTGACCCCCTATCGGTCGATGCAGCGCCCCACGGCGTCGCCAGCCCCGCCGCCTCCAAGTGGACGCGCGGTCTCGCGGAGATCACTCGTCCGGCGTCAGCGGACCGGGCGTCGAGACGCATTTACGCAGCAGCAGCGCTGCGGCACCAGTGAAAACCAGCGGCACGCACAAGGCGAAGAGGATCCGCGGAATGCCCCACCCGGCACCGATCATGATTCCGCCGAGCAGGCCGCTGGTGAGGGTACCGAGGCGGCCGACTCCGCTCATCCATCCCATGCCCGTGGCTCGCAGCGTCGCCGGGTAGGCCATTGTCCCCACCGCCTGGAGCGAGCCCATGGAACCGCCCAGGCACACTCCGAGTGCAGAGATCACGGTCGAAAGACCGGCGTACCCCGTGCCCACGGCCGCAGTGACACACACGGCGAGGCCGCTGAGCGCCGACGCCAAGGCGAGGAATCGGAAGCGGTCATACCTCCTGAGGAAGAACGACGCCAGGAGCTGTCCGCACAGGGTCCCGGCACCGAACAGCCCGACGACGACTCCGATGCGGTCTGCCGTCGGTCCGGCATGCGCAACCATGAGCGGCAGATAGTTGAGGAGGAGATAGACCACGCCCAGCAGGACGAAGTAACAGAGCCAGATCAAGAGCGTCGTCGGCGCGAAGGATCGAGAGAGCACGATCGCGCTGAGCTTCCTCGTCGGTTGCCGCTCCTCGTGGCGGCCGCTGGTCAGGTCGACGTGCGAGATGTCCCGGCCGGGCGCCAGCAGGGAGAGGCTTTCGCGGATCTGTTCAGCCGGCCGTCCGCGTGAGAGAAGGACGCTCACGGATTCCGGGACGTAGGCCATGAGGAAGGGGACGAGCAGCAGAGGGGCGAGTCCGCACAGTGCGAGCAGCGCCGGCCATCCGAAGCCCGGAATCACCGCCGATGCGAGGAAGCCGCCCGCGACCGTCCCCGCCGCAATGCCCGAGAAGGCGAGCGTCACCACCGGTGCGCGGCGACGGGCCGGAGTCGAGTCGGCGACGATCGCCATGACGACCGGTGCCACCGCACCGAGTCCGGCGCACGCCACGACGCGCAGGGTCGCGAAGGCCTCGATGGTGGTGGCGAGTCCCATCGCCGCCGTGGCCACCCCGAAGAGCAGGATTCCCGTGACGGTCACGCCCCTGCGCCCGTACCGGTCGGCCAGCGGCCCTGCCACCGCACCGCCGACCGCCATGCTCAGCACGCCGGCGGTCACGGTGGTGGTCACCGCGCTCATCGTTATGCCCCAGTCGCGCACGATGTTCGGGTAGACGAAGCTCGCGATGGTGATGTCAAGCCCTTCGGAGACCATCACCGCGAGGCCGAGCAGGGCGATGAGCCGCTGCCGCGGTCCCATCGGGTTCGAGTCGATGAACTCCTGAACGCTCAGCCGTAGTGGGGTGGATCGTCGGGACTCCGGTGGAGATTCGAGCGGCATCTGGGACCTTTCGTCGGAGGGGCAGAGGGGCCGGTCCGTGCTGGTTCCGTCAGCTTCCGGTCCATTTCGGTGGGCGCTTCTCGGTGAACGCGCGCGGCCCTTCCAGCGCGTCCCTGCTGTGCATGCGCTGTTCCTCCCACACGTAGCGGGTAGCGAACGCCTGCTCCAGCGGCATGGTGGCGGAGACGGCCGCGGCCTCCTTGGCGGCCCGGAGGGACAAGGGCGCGCAGCTCAATACGTCCTCCAGCCAGCCGGACACGCAGGCATCCAGGGCGTCGGCCGGCACCACCTCGTTGACCAGGCCCAGCTCGTACGCCCGCGCCGCGGTCATGCGGCGCCCGGTCAGCAGATGTCCCATGGCCACGCGGTAGGGCGCCTGCCGGGTCAGTCGGAAGACCCCACCGGCACCGGCGATCAGGCCGAGCTTCGCCTCCGTCAGCGCGAACTCGGCGTGCTCTGCGGCGATCACGATGTCACAGGCCAGAGCCAGCTCGAAGCCACCGCCCAGGGCGTAGCCGTTCACCCGGGCGATCAGCGGCTTGGACATCGAGAACCGTTCGGTCAGCCGGGGCCAGCCCGGCTTGTCCCGACTGCCGAAGGTGGAGGTGGCGGTGCCCTCGTCGACCCGGCGAACCAGCTCTTTGAGGTCCTGGCCCACGGAGAAGGACCGCTCACCGGCTCCGGTGAGGACACCCACCCAGATGCCGTCGTCCGCCTCGAAATCATCCCAGACGGCAGCCAGTTCGGCATGCATGCGCAGATCCATGGCGTTCAGTGCCTGCGGACGGTCCAGGGTGATGTACGCGACGCGCTCGCGCTTCTCGTAGCGGAGGCACTGTAAGGCGTCGAGCATCCGTCATTCCTCATTCTTGGAGTGATTTGGCTGATCGGGGCAGACTTGCGGGCGTGACCTGGAGATCACGCCCTTGCGGTGTGAGGGCGCTGTCCACCGAGTCCCGTCCCTGTGGCAAGCACCCGCTGCTGGGCACACAAGGAGGGGTGCCCGAAGGGGATGAAAGGGGGCCGGCCGGCGGGCTCGGGCGGCCTCCGTGTCGGAGTGTGGGACCGGAACCGACCGCCATGCCGGGCTGGTCTCTGACCGATGTATGGGTCACACCCGGTTTCGCGGCGGCCGTCGCCGTGTCACAGCAAGGACCGCGCCCACCTCTCCACCGCCTCGGCCGTGGTCGTGGAGTGCTCCTCCAGCATCGTGAAGTGATCACCCGTCACCTCAGCGACCTCATGGGAGAGATTCCAGGAGGCGATCCGCCTCTCATCGGCCCCGTACGGCGTGGCCGCGTGGACCAGCAGGGTGGGAGCCTCGATCGGTTCGGGCTTCCAGTCCCCGAAGAGGCGCGCGTAGGACCTCATCGCCGTCAGCCGGTAGTCGTCGATCGTGACAAGTCGACTGTCACGCTCCAGCATGCCGTCGACCATGACGCCGTGTCCACGCGGATCATCCCCGCTCGCCGGGGTGTCGAGGAGGGCGATCCCGGTGGGAGCCTTGTCCATCCGCTCCAGGGCCGCCGCCACCTCGTGGGCCGCCCAACCGCCCGCGGATCGGCCGACCAGCAGCAGGGGGGCTTCATCGGTCATCTCGAGGATCGTCCGGGCATGGAGCTCCGCGAGGACCTCGACCGAACTCGGCAGCGGTTCGCCCGGGAAGAATCCTGGGTGGGCCAGCGCCGCCACCTTCCATGCGTCACTGAATCCGTCCGCGAAGCGGGCGTACACGTGCACACCGGCGATCGCGCTGAAGGAGGGCAGACACACGACCGTCGGCTGGGCAGCCCCACGACCGAGCCAGGCCGGGACGCGCCGGACGGCTGGGTCCCCGGGGTCGCTGAAGGTCTTCCGCATCCGAGCGGCGGTTTCGGTCAGGGACATGACGTCCTCGATGCGCCCAGCCCCGGCCGCCTCCCGGAACAGCTCGGTGAGCAGCCCGGAGCCGTCCGGTCCGAACCGGCCGTCGGTCGCGTGCCGTCCCGGGGAGACGCCCTCCAGGCAGGAGTCGATGAAGGCCGCGACGGATGCAAGGTCGTCGTGTTCGAGGACGAGCGTGGTGGGCAGTCGGAGACCCAGCGTGCGGCTGAGCCGGTTGCGCAGCTCGATCGCGGTCAGAGAGTCGAAGCCCAGTTCCTGACGGGTGCGGTCCGCCGTGACCGTCGTGCCGGCGTGGCCGAGAGTCTCGGAGGCCGCGGCCAATACGAGCTCGGTGACGGCGGCCAGCCGCTCGGCCCCGGTCAGACCGGCGAAGGGCCCGCCCGCTCCGCCGCCGTTCATCGCGCCCGCGCCGTTTCCGGTCGTCTCCTCCGTCCGGTGATCGAGGGACGGGTTCGCAGAGGGCGAGGCGGGCGTCGTCGTGGAGAACGGCTGGTCCTCGATCCAGTAGGACCGGTACTGGAAGGGATACGTGGGAAGATCCACCAGCTTGCCGTGCCCGTCGAACAGCCGGCTCCAGTCGACCGTGCCTCCGTCGACGTGCAGTTGGGCCAGGGCCGTGACGAGCGATTCTGTCTCCGGGCGGTCCGCGCGCAGTGCCGCCGCGAAGACCTGCTCCTCGGCGTCGGACACGATCCGCTGCGTCAGGGCGGTCAGGACGCCGCCCGGTCCGACCTCCAGCCAGCGGACGGCCCCGGCCTCGCAAGCCCGTGCCACGGCGTCCGCGAAGCGGACCGGAAGGCGCACGTGCCGTACCCAGTACTCGGGGTCCACGACTTCGGCGGGCAGACCGGCCAGTACGGGTTCGTGGAGCTCCAGCCCCGCCACGACCTGGCGGAAATCCGCCAGCATTGGATCCATCAGGGGCGAGTGAAAGGCGTGGCTGACCGTCAGCCGGTGGGTGCGCACGCCTTGTTCGCGCCACGCGTCCACGAGCTTGAGGACCTCGGCCTCCTGGCCGGACAGCACGACGGAGCCGGGGCCGTTGACCGCGGCCAGCGCGACCCGGTCCTCCAGTCCGGCCAGCGCCGCCGACGCCTCGGTCTCGGAGACCTCCACCGCCGCCATGGCGCCGCCCGCGGGCAGCGCCTGCATCAGACGACCCCGCGCCTCCACCAGCCGGCAGGCATCCTCCAGGGACATTACGCCGGCTGCATGGGCCGCGGCCACCTCGCCCACTGAGTGGCCCACGACGGCATGGACATCGATGCCCAGGCTGCGTATCAGCCGGTACAGGGACACCTCCACCGCGAAAAGGGCCACCTGTGCGTAGCGCGTCTGGTCGAGCAGACCGTCCTGCGTGGCACCGAAGACCACCTCCTTCAGAGGCAGACCGGTGAGCTCCGCGATCGCGTCGAACGACTGCGCGAAGACGGGGTGGGCCTCGTACAGCTCCCGTCCCATGCCGAGGCGCTGACTGCCCTGACCGGAGAAGAGCAGAGCGGTACCGCCCGGCCGTGCGACGCCGCTCATCTGCCTGGTGGTGGCGCCCCGGAGGAGTACCGCCCGGTGCCGGAACACTGTGCGCCGCGCGAGCGTGTGGCTCACGTCCACGGGGTCGGCCGACCCTTCCGCCACGGACTCACGCAGCCGCGTGATCTGGTCCCGCAGCGCACCCGCGTCCCGCCCGGACACGGGCCAGGGCACCAGGGACGGTACGGCGTCCGGTGAGGCCTCGCCGACCATGCCGACGGCGGTGGGGCCGACGGCCGAGTCCGGCTCGGGAATCTCGGGTGCTGCCTCGATGATCACATGGGCGTTCGTACCGCTGATGCCGAACGAGGACACCGCCGCCCGGCGGGACCGGCCTGTCTCGGGCCACGCGCGCCGGTTCGTCAGGAGCTTCACCGCGCCCGCCGACCAGTCGACGTGCGGTGTCGCCTCGTCCGCGTGCAGGGTCTTGGGCAGGATGCCGTGCCGCATGGCCTCGATCATCTTGATCACTCCGCCGACCCCGGCCGCGGCCTGCGTGTGGCCCATGTTCGACTTCATCGAACCCAAGTAGAGAGGCTTGTCGGCGTCGCGTTCCTGGCCGTACATGGCCAGGAGTGCCTGGGCCTCGATCGGGTCCCCCAGCTTTGTCCCGGTGCCGTGTCCCTCGACGACGTCGATGTCCCGCGCCGTGAGGCCCGCGTGTGCCAGGGCCTTGCGGATCACCCGCTGCTGGGAAGGGCCGTTGGGAGCCGAGAGTCCGTTGGAGGCGCCGTCCTGGTTCACTGCTGATCCGCGCAGGACCGCGAGGACCGGGTGGCCGTTGCGCCGGGCGTCCGACAGCCGCTCGACGAGCAGCATGCCCGCGCCCTCCGCCCAGCCCGTTCCGTCGGCGCCGGCACCGAACGCCCGGCACCGCCCGTCGGGCGACAGACCCCGCTGCCGGCTGAACGACAGGAAGGCGCGCGGTGACGCCATGATCGTGACTCCACCGGCCAGCGCGAGCCCGCACTCCCCGGAGCGCAGCGCGTGCGCCGCCTGATGCAGGGCGACCAGCGACGACGAGCACGCCGTGTCCACCGTCACCGCCGGCCCCTCGAAGCCGAAGGTGTACGAGATGCGGCCCGAGGCCACGCCGCCGGAGAGGCCGGTGACGAGGTAGGGCTCCAGCGTGTCCGGCACCTGTGCGGTCGCGTAGTCGTGGTGGACGACACCGGTAAACACACCCGTGTCGCTGCCGCGTAGCGCGGCCGGGTCGATCCCAGCACGCTCGAGCGCCTCCCAGGCGGTCTCCAGGAGCAGCCGCTGCTGCGGGTCCATCGCCTGCGCCTCCCGGGGCGAGACGCCGAAGAAGTCCGCGTCGAACAGGGCCGCGTCGTGCAGGAAGCCTCCCTCTCGGGCGTTGCAGGTCCCGGGTCGGTCGGGATCGGGATCGTAGATGCCCTCGATGTCCCAGCCCCGGTTCGTCGGGAACCCGGAGATGGCATCCCGCTCCTCCAGGACCAGCCGCCACAGGTCCTCGGGTGAACGCACTCCGCCGGGGTAGCGGCATGCCATGCCCACGATGGCGATCGGCTCGCGGCTCGCCGACGTCGCGCTGTGCAACTGCCGACGGGTCTCGCGCAACTCGGCGGTGACCTTCTTGAGGTAGTCGACCAGCTTCTCCTCGGTACCCGTCACGTTCTTCTCGGCACCCGTCACGTCAGGATCCCTTCAGTTCGTTGTCGATGAGGTCCAAGAGCTGGTCGACCGTCGCGGCCTCGACGATCTCGTTGTCGAGTGAGGTCTCCTCCGCGCTCCCGGAGTACCCCGACGTGCCGTCGACGAGCCGCGCGGTCAGGGCACGCAGCCGCTCGACGAGCCGGTCGCGGGCTGCGGCGTCAGGGCGATCCCGTTCGACGGATGCTTCGAGCCGGGCCAGTTCACCGAAGACCGCGCCCTCCGGCGGCCGTGCCTCCCCGCCTTCCCGGGCGAGGCCGACGGCGTGGAGCGCGGTGAGCATGTGGCGTGCGATGGCCGTCGACGTCGGGTGGTCGAAGGCCAGCGATGCGGGCAGTTCCAGGCCGATCCTGGCGCCGAGGCGCTCGCTCAGTTCCACGGCGGAGACGGAGTCGAGCCCGAGGTCGGTCATGCTCCGACGGGCCTCGACCTCGTGCGGTCCGTCGAAGCCGGCGACCTCGGCGACGTCGCTCCGGACGAGGTCGGTGAGCTTGCGTTCGCGCAGCTCGTCGGAGAGGCGCGACAGGTCGTTCCGGAGGCGTTCCACGGCCGAGGGCTCGTCCGGCGGGGACGAGGGTTCCGGTGCTTGCGCCTGCACTGTGAGGGCGGTTCCCTCCGGCACAGACGCGAGCCAGTACCGCCGGTGATCGAACGGGTAGGCGGGCAGGTCCACCGGGTGCGCGGGGCCTCCCGCGAAGATCTCCTGCCAGTCGACGCGAACGCCGCGCACATGAGCCCGGGCCACCGCGTCGAGCAACGAACGCACCTCGGACCGTCCGCGCCGAAGTCCTCCGCACAGGGCGAGTTCACCGCCAGGCGCGCAGTCGCCCGCCATGGTGGTGAGCTGGCGGTCCGGGCCGAGTTCAAGGAGGCAGGTGATGCCCTGGCCTGGCAGGGCGGTCACGGCATCCGCGAAGCGGACGGCCTCGCGGACGTGACGCGCCCAGTAGTCGGGCGAGCAGAGCTCGGCCCGCTCGGCAAGCCTGCCGGTCAGGTCGGAAATCATCGGGACGAGGGGCGGCCGGTAGGTCACCTTCCGCGCCGCCGCTCTGAACTCCTCCAGCATGGGGTCCATCAGAGGCGAGTGGAAGGCGTGGCTGACCCGGAGTCCGGTCACCCGGCGCTGCCGCGCCCGGAACGCGTCCCCGACGGCTCGTACCGCCTCCTTCTTACCGGACACCACGACCGAGCGGGGGCCGTTCAACGCGGCGACGGCCGCGGCTCCGGCGCCGTTGGCGGTCGCGATGGCGGTACGGACCTCGTCTTCCGTCGCCTCGATCGCCGCCATGGCGCCGCCGGGTGGCAGTGCGGCCATCAGCCGGCCGCGGGCCGCCACGAGCGATGCCGCGCCCTGGAGGGAGAGCACCCCGGCCGCGTGTGCGGCTGTGAGCGCCCCGATCGAGTGCCCCATGACGAGGTCAGGGACCATGCCCCAGGACTCGACGAGCCGGAAGAGCGCGCTCTCCAGGGCGAACAACGCCGCCTGCGTGAAGTCGGTACGGTCGAGCAGCTCGGCCCGCGCCGTGCCTTCGGTAGCCCACATGACGTCACGCAACGGCCGGTCGAGGTGCGGGTCGAGGGCGGCACAGGCAGCGTCGAACGCCGTGGCGAAGACCGGATAGGCGGCGTACAACTCCTGGCCCATGCCCGGGTGTTGGCTGCCCTGACCCGTGAACGCGAAGGCCAGCGACGCTTCCGCGGGGGCCTCGTCCGACGCGAAGCCGATGTCCTCGCCGGCGGCGACGGCCGCCAGCCGGTGCTCCAGTTCCGCCGCCCCGTCGACGACGAACGCGGTGCGACGCGGGAAGGCGGTACGGGTGGTGGCCAGCGCGGCAGCGAGGTCCGGGACGCGGAGGCCGGAGTCGGCGCGGATCACGTCCAGAAGGCGTTCGGCCTGGCGACGCAGTGCCGGCTTGGTGCGGGCCGAGAGGACGACCGGCACGGTGTCGGGGTGCCCGGCCGGCGAGGCGGTGGTCAGGTGGTCGGGGGCATGTTCCAGGATGAGGTGGGCATTCGTTCCGCTGACCCCGAAGGAGGACACGGCGGCGCGGCGGCGGTCCGCGGTCCCGGGCCAGACGGTGTGCTCGTGGAGCAGGCGGACCGCGCCCGAGGCCCAGTCCACGGCGGGGGTCGGCCGATCGGCGTGCAGGGTGCGGGGCAGTTCGCCGTGTCGGATCGCCTGGACCATCTTGATGACGGCGCCGACACCCGCGGCGGACTGGGCGTGGCCGATGTTGGACTTGAACGAGCCGAGGAGCAGCGGGCGTTCGGCGTCCCGGTCCCGGCCGTACGTCGCGAGGAGCGCGTTGGCCTCGATCGGGTCGCCGAGCACGGTCCCCGTGCCGTGCGCCTCGACGGCGTCCACGTCGGCGGGGGTCAGGCCCGCTTCGGCCAGTGCCTGGCGGATGACCTGCTGCTGAGCCGGTCCGCTCGGCGCGGTGAGACCGTTGCTGGCCCCGTCCTGGTTGACTGCGCTGCCCCGGATCACGGCGAGTACGGGGTGACCGTTGCGACGCGCGTCGGATAGCCGTTCCAGGACGACGATGCCGACGCCCTCGGACCAGCCGGTGCCGTCGGCGTCCGCGCCGAAGGCCTTGCACCGGCCGTCCGGTGCGAGGCCGTGCTGGCGGCTGAACTCCACGAAGGTGCTCGGGGTCGCCATCACCGCGACGCCGCCGGCCAGGGCGAGCGAGCACTCGCCCCGGCGCAGTGCCTGCGAGGCCAGGTGAAGGGCGACGAGTGAGGAGGAGCAAGCGGTGTCCACCGTGAGGGCAGGGCCGTTGAGGCCCAGCGTGTACGCGAGGCGCCCGGAGGCGACACTGCCCGCGGTGCCGGTGCCGAGGAGCCGTTCCAGGTCTTCGGGGAGGGTGCCGGGATTCTTGGCGTAGTCGTGGAACATCAGCCCGACGTAGACGCCGGTGTCCGTCTGCCGCAGGGAGGTCGGGTCGATGCCGGCGCGTTCGACCGCCTCCCAGCCGACTTCCAGGAGCAGTCGTTGCTGCGGGTCCATGGCGAGGGCCTCGCGCGGGCTGATGCCGAAGAACCCGGCGTCGAAGTCGCCCGGCGCATCGAGGAATCCGCCGAAGCCGGTGGCTGAGGTGCCGGGCCCCTTGCCGTCGCCGGACAGCAGCCGCTCCAGGTCCCAGCCGCGGTCGGTGGGGAACGCTCCGATCGCGTCCCGGCCGTCGGCGACGAGCCGCCACAGGTCCTCCGGGGAGGCAACGCCTCCGGGGTAGCGGCAGCCCATGCCGACGATGACGACGGGGTCGTCATCCGGGCGAGGGGGGCGCGGCGCGTTGGGGCCGGCCGGTCGGCGGTCGAACAGCTCGTGGTCCAGGGCGGCGGCCAGCGTGGCGGGCGTCGGATGGTCGAAGGCGATGGTCACGGGCAGTCTCATGCCGGTCCGCGCAGCCAGTCGGTTGCGCAGGGCGACGGCGGTGATCGAGGTGAGCCCGAGGTGGGTGAAAGCGCGATCGACCACGACACGCACGGGCTCCTCGAGCCCGAGCACGCGCGCCGCCTCCTCCCGCACGAGCTCGGTCAGCGCCTGCCGACGCGCCCTGCCGGGCAGCCCGCCCAGCCGTGCCCGCAGCCCCTCGTCGGCTGCCGGGCCTGCGTCGCCATCGGCGGGTGCCTGGAGCAGTGTGCGGAGCCGGGCGGCTCCGGCGGACCGCACGGTCCACGGGTCGGTGCGCATCACCAGCACCTGGCCGCCCTCGGTTATCCGCCCGGCGTCGAAGGCGTCGACCGCCTCCCGCGCCGTGAGTGCCACGAGGCCCGGCGGCGTGGCGTCGGCGGCCTGCTCGTCGGCGGTGATCGGGCCGAAGGCCAGGAAGGTGGAATGGGGGGCGTCATGGGCGAGCGCGGCGGCATAGGCCGTGGCCGCCGCCGCGGAGGGCACGACGGGATGGGCGTCCGGGTGGGTGAGCGCGCCGCAGAGCGTGAGGGTCGTGCGCCCGCTGTCGCGGGTCAGAGCGACCAGCCGCTCCGCGGCTGTCGCGTCGGCGGGGGTCTCCACCGGGTGGACGACCGTGTCGAGCGGGCGGTCCGGGCCCAAGGCGGACAGCAGGGCGGCAGCGCCGTCGGGATTGTCCAGCCGTTCGGTGCGAACGGTCACGGTGGCGCCGAGCCGAGTCAGCCGGGCGGCCAGGGCCTCGGCTGCAGCGGGGTCGGCATCGCTGACGGCGATGTCGCTGAAGCCGAGGTCCATGACGAGGTGGGCCGCGAGCACGCCAGCGAGGGTGGTACCCGCACCTGTCACGAGGGCGGCCCCACCCTGTCGCGGCGCGACCGCGGTGACCTCGGTCGTCGCAGGTACGCGCCTGAGCCGCGGCACGAGGACCCGGTCGGCGCGAACGGCGAACTCCGTCTCCTCCGCCGGGGCTTCCAGGATCGCTCGCCATGCGGCGACGTACGCCTCCCCGCTCCGCTCCCCGGGTTCCAGGTCGACCAGGACCGCCCGGCCGGCGGCCTCGGCAAGGATCCCCGCGCGCGCGGCCGCGGCGCCCGGATCCACCCGGTCCTGGGGGCGACCGGCCACGGCGCCCCGTGTGATCATTACCGTCCGGCCCTCGGGCACCCCGTCCCGGACGGGCGGCGTGGCGATCACGTCCTCCCCCGCGTCGAGGGTCAGCACGTAGCCGTCGAACGGTCCGGCGACCCGTGCCGTGGTCAGGTCCGGGAAGGTCTCGATGACACCGCCGACGCGGCGCACGGCCTCCGCGAACACCGCGTCCGCCGATCCGACCACCGCCCAGCGGGACACCGGGGCGTCCGCGCCTGCCGAGGATGCGCCGTACTGACCGATCGACTCCGGCTCCCACGGAACCCACCTCGTGTGCCACAGGTGTTCGTGGTGGCTGGTGCCGACGCCCCGCAGCCGCGCCGGAAGTCGCGACAGCCTGCGGCGGCTGACCTTGCCGGAGCCGGTCAGAGGCAGGGCGGCGATCTCGTAGAGCTCCGACGGAACCTTGAAGTAGCTGAGCTGCTGCCGACACGCGGCCAGCGCCTCGGCGGGCGACCACTTCTCGGAGGCGGGGACCACGTAGGCCACGGGGACTTCGCCGAGCGCCTCGTCCGGGCGGCCCGTCACGGCCGCGTCCTCGATGCCCGGGACGCTGCGCAGGACGTCCTCGATCTCGCCGGGCTGGATGTTCTCGCCGGCCCGGATGATGAGCTCCTTGACGCGGCCGGTGATGGTCAGGCGTCCATCGGCGTCGCGCCGGGCCAGGTCTCCCGTGTGGTACCAGCCGTCGCGCAGCGCGGCCGCGGTCTCGTCCGGCCGGCCGTGGTAACCGAGCAGCAGGCTCGGGCTCTTCACGAAGACCTCGCCCTCGTCCCCGGTCCGCACGTCGAGCCCGGTGCGCGGGTCGACCAGGCGCAGTTCGCTGCCGGGTACCGCGGTTCCGCAGGTACCGGGCGGCCGGGGCGACTCGGGGCGGCTCATCGTGATCGCGCCGCAGGTCTCGGTGGAGCCGTAGCTGTTCACGAGCGGTGCACCGAGCACGCGCTCGACGGCCGAGGCGAGAGCCGCGCCGGTCGCCGCACCGGTGACCACGCAGACCCGCGGCTTCGAGACCGTCTGGCCGGCCTCCTCGGCCGTCTCCACGGCCTCGACCAGCTGGAAATACATGGCCGGGACGCCGAGCAGCATGGTGAACGGCTCCGCGCGCAGGGCTTCCAACACGTCACGGGCGCCGAAGCCGGGGAGGATGCGCGCGGTCGCACCGGTGACGGTCACGCCCAGGACACAGAGGATGTGCGCAAGGCTATGGAAGAGCGGCAGCGGCCACAACAGCCGGTCCTCGGGGCCGAGACCGAGGACTCCCTGGTAGGAGGAGTGAACCGACCACAGGCAGGCCCGCTGATGGGAGACCACTCCCTTGGCCGCCCCCGTGGTGCCGGAGGTGTAGAGGATCCAGGCCGGCTCGTCGAGGCCGAGGTCGTCGCGGGGACCCTGCTCCGGCTCGGTCTCGGCGAGCTCCTCGAAGGAGAGAGTTCCGGCGCCGGCGGCACTGCCGTGCGCGAGAACCACGAGCATCCTCTTCCGCGTCGCCCGCATGCGCTCGACCTGCTCCAGGTGGGCGCCATCCGTGATGACCAACAGAGCTCCACTGTCGTCGAGTTGATGCGCCAGTTCGGCGTCCGACGACTGGGGGTTGACCGGTACGCCCACGGCGGCTGCGCGGGTGACCGCCAGATAGCTTTCGACAGTCGTGACGCTGTTGCCGAGGAGGATCGCGACCCGGTCGCCGCGCGCCACTCCGAATCCGGCCAAGTGGCCGGCGAGCCGCCCCGTACGCCCGGCGAGCCGCGCGTAGGTGACCTCGCGCTCCTCATCGGCGAAGGCGACCTTGTCCGGGTTGGCGAGCGCATGGCCTCGCAGCACTTCGGAAAGTGGCCGGATGTCTTCGACTTGCGTCACTCGTACGCTCCTGCCTGCTTGAGCTTGCTCATACCTCTGCCGTGACCGGCGAGCACACTGCCCGTAACGCTAGAAAGCCCGGGTCGGCGAATACAACCCCTATTTCTCCCCCTGATCCAGTACCTGTTCCGAATTTCACAAGGAGTCGTCCAGAGGCTGTACAGAAGGCGTTCAGCCCAGCTCCTCGAACCTGGCTGTGTCCAGCCAACACAGTGCTGCGAATGCCCGCTCGACGGGATGTGGCACGTTTCGGATCGGGAAGGTCGAGCATGCCGTCCACTCTCACCGGCATACCCACTGAATTCGATGTCATCGTTATCGGTGGTGGGCCGGCCGGTGCCACCACCGCCGGACTCCTGGCCAAGCGCGGACACAAGGTGCTGATTCTCGACCGCGAGCGTTTTCCGCGTTACCACGTCGGCGAGTCCCTTATTCCGGTCGTGATGGCCCCCATGGCGGAAATGGGGCTGACCGAGCGGCTCGAGCAGCGCGGCTTCGAGCGCAAGTACGGCGGAACGTTCGTCTGGGGAAGCGAGCAGGCGGCCTGGGACTTCTCCTTCGTCGACGGCGGCGACTACCCGTTCGCCTACCACACCCGGCGCGCCGACCTGGACTCGGTGATCCTGGACCGGGCCCGGGAGCTGGGGGCGTTCGTCGTCGAGGACGCCACGGTGAAGGAGCCCATCGAGGAGGACGACCGGGTCACGGGCGTCCGCTTCACCGTGCGCGGCGCCAAGGAGGCGTACGAGGTCAAGGCCTCCATGGTGGTCGACGCGTCGGGTCAGGCGCGCGTCCTCACCCGTAAGTACTCGGAGATCCACTGGCACGACAAGCTCCGCAACGTCGCCGTGTGGACGTACTTCGACAACTGCGAGCGGCTGCCGGGCGACCAGTACACGAACATCCTCATCGAGGGCATCGAGAACGGTTGGTTCTGGGGAATTCCGCTCGACAAGGGGACCGTCAGTGTCGGTTTCGTGACGCCGAGCTCGGTCGCCGGCGAGACCGACCAGAATCTCGAGCAGCTCTTCCGCGACGAGGTCGAGAAGACCACGAAGCTCAAGCACATGCTGAGGGACGCCCGCCAGTCGGCCGGCTTCCGCAGCGCCCGCGACTGGTCCTACACGAACCAGACGGTCTACGGGAAGGGTTGGGCCGCCGTCGGTGACGCGGCCGCCTTCGTCGACCCGCTGATCTCGACCGGCGTCGCGCTGGCGACAACGGCGGGCAGCATCCTGTCCCGGGTCATCGACAAGGTCCTCCAGTACCCGGAGATCGAGGAGGTGGCGCTCAAGCGTTACGCCACCGCCTATCTCAGCTTCTTCAACGAGGTCCGTTCCTTCGTGGAGCGCTTCTACGACCGGTCGCTGAAGAAGGAGGACTACCACAAGCTGGCCCAGTCGATCATCGATCCGGAAGAGAAGAACACTCCGGCGAACGACTTCGTCACGCTCCTCGCCGGCCTGCGCGGCAAGCACCTCGCGCTGGACATCACCGTCGACGACCTGGTCCCGGAGAGCAGGCCCTCCGCCCCCGCCGCGAACTGAGCCGGACGGCCGAACGTCAAACGGAAGGAAGAACTGGTGCACGGCAAGAATTCCGCCTCCACGGCGGCAGACCGGTACGACGTGGCGATCCTCGGCAGCGGCATGGCCGGGGGCATGCTGGGCGCGGTGCTCGCCCGAAACGGGGTGAAGACCCTCATCCTCGACGCGGGCACCCATCCGCGCTTCGCGGTCGGTGAATCGACCATCCCGTACACCTCGGGCATGGCGCGGCTCATCGCGAAGCGCTACGACGTGCCCGAGTTGAAGGCCCTGTCGAACTACAAGGGGACAATCGAGGAGGTCTCCCCCAACTGCGGCCAGAAGCAGAACTTCGGCTTCGTCTACCACCGAGAGGGGCAGCCGCAGAACCCGCAGGAGATCAACCAGCTGGTGGTCCCCATCGATCTGCGTACCGAGACCCACCTGTTCCGCCAGGACGTCGACGCGCACCTCTTCCACGTCGCTCTCCAGTACGGCGCCGAGGCTCGGCTCGCCACCCGGGTCACCGAGATCGACATCGACCCGGACGAGGGTGCGGTCCTGCGCACGGAGCACGGCGAGGAGTTCCGGGCCTCGTACGTGGTCGACGGCAGCGGTTTCCGCTCGCCGCTCGCGGAGAAGTTCGACCTGCGTGAGACGCCGACGCGGGCCCGGACCCACTCACGCTGTCTCTTCACCCACATGATCGGCGTGAAACCGTTCGACGCTTCGCCCACCGCCCAGCCGCACGATCAGCCGAGCCCGTGGCACCACGGCACGCTCCACCACGTCTTCGACGGCGGCTGGCTCTGGGTGATCCCGTTCGACAACCACGACAAGGCCCGAAACCCGCTGTGCAGCGTCGGCCTCACCCTCGATCCGCGGAAGTACCCCAAGGGCGACACACCCCCGGAGCAGGAGTTCGAGGACTTCCTCAAGCGGTTCCCCGAGATCGCCTGGCAGTTCGAGGGGGCGAAGGCGGTCCGCCCGTGGGTCTCCACCGGCCGGCTCCAGTACTCGGCCAAGACGGTCGTCGGCGACCGCTACTGCCTGACGTCCCACGCCGCCGGATTCATCGACGCGCTGTACTCGCGCGGTCTGGCCAACACTCTGGAGCTCGTCAACGCGCTGGGCTGGCGGCTCATCGCCGCTTCCCGCGACGGTGACTGGTCCAAGGAGCGGTTCGCCCACGTGGAGGCCCTGCAGCAGGGGCTCTTCGACTTCCACGACGACCTGGTGTACAGCTCGTTCGTCGGCTTCGGCCACTACGAGCTGTGGAACGCCGTCAACCGGACCTGGATGCTCGGCACGATGAGCGGCAACATGATGGTCGAGGACGCCTACTACCGGTACAGCGAGACCGGCGACCCCGACGTCTTCCTGGAGGCCGAGCGGTCGGGGAACCCGGGCTCCCCGCTGCCGATCAGCGAGACCTTCGTCCGGATGGGCACGCTGACCCGCGAGCTCTGCGAGGCCGTCGAGGCCGGGACGCTCGATCCGGGCGTCGCCGCCGCGCGTATCCACGAGTACATCCAGAAGGAAGTGGACTTCATCGCGCACGCCGACAAGTTCGGTCTGCCCGAGCACCGCTGCTTCAACATGACGCGGGAGCGGATGGACGCGGCCGAGGAGTGGTCGCGCACCCAGGCCCCGCCGGAGATCGGCAAGCGCATGCTCAACGCTGCTCGTGGCATGGCGCGCGCCAAGGAGGCGGAGGCCGGAGACGGTTCCGCGGACTACTGATGCCTGTCCGCTGACTCCGACCTCTGAAGCGGGGCTTCCAGGCCCCGCGCCCCCGTTGGACGGCCTCGTGGACACGACCCCCATCCCCACGAGGCCGTCCGGCGGTCCGGATCCTTCCGGCCTTTCCCCCCTTTCCCTGTCCGTATCCCCGCGACCGAGGCAAGTGAGGACCCATGTCGCACCAGCGGTACGAAGCCGATCTACGCCGTCTGATGGCCGGATTCCCCACGGGTGTCTCGGTCGTGACGGCGCTGGCCCCGGACGGCACTCCCTGGGGGATGACCTGCACCTCCCTGTGCAGCGTCGCCCTCGACCCGCCCACGCTGCTCGTGTGTCTGCGCGCCGGCAGCCCCACCCTTCGCGCGATCACCGACAGCGGGTCACTGTCGGTGAACCTGCTCCACCAGCGCGCCCGCTCCACCGCCGAGTTGTTCGGGTCGGGGGCCGCGGACCGGTTCGACCAGGTGCCGTGGGTCCCGGCTCAGAACGGCGGGCCCCATCTGATCGAGGCGGCGCACACGACCGCCGACTGCACGGTCACCGCGGAACAGACCGTCGGCGACCACGCGGTGGTCATGGCCCGCGTCACACTCGTCACCTCGTTGTCCCGGCCGATCCCTCTGCTGTACGGGATGCGCCGCTACGGTTCCTGGGCGGAGGACGTGGAGAACAGCTTCCTGTCATACGACTTCATCTCCTGACGGCGACGGTGGAGGGGAACGGCGGACCATGGACGTCTCCGTGATCGACCCGTATCCGATGCCCGGCCCGGACCTGCTCGTCGAGAACAGGGTCGATTGGACCGTCGCCCCCGAACGGTCCGCCCTGCTCGTCATGAATATGCAGGGATTCTTCCTCCGGCCGTACGCCCGCGGCGCCTCGCCGCTCGAACCACTGCTCGCCAACTGCTCGGCACTGCTGGAGGCATGCCGCCGACTGCGCGTGCCGGTCATCCACACCGTGCAGCCGGGCACCCAGGCGCCGGGCGAGCGCGGTCTGCTCACGGACTTCTGGGGGAAGGGCCTCGACGATGTCATGGAGGACGCGGCCATCGTGAACGAGGTCGCCCCGGACGCGAGCGGAGCCGTGCTGCCGGCCTGGCGCTACAGCGCCTTCTTCGGCTCGGGCCTGGAGCGGCAGTTGCGGTCGCTGAGGTGCGAACAGCTCGTGATCTGCGGTGTGTACGCCCATCTGGGCTGCGTCACCACGGCGGTGGACGCGTTCAGCCACAACCTCGAGGTCTTCCTCGCGGCCGACGCGATCGCGGACTTCAGCGCCGACGAGCACCAGGCGGCACTTGCCTGGGCGGCAAGCTGCTGCGCCGCCGTGAAGCCCACCGCGCAGCTGACGGCGGAACTGACGGCGGAGCTGCTCGGCGCCGCCCGCGCCCCCAAGCCTGCCCCCTGGGGAGGCGCCGCCCGACGCCTCTCGTGAAGGCATCCGGTCCCGCCCTTTCTCGCTCGACAAGGGCAATCCCCGAGGCTACTATTTTTACATGTACAAAAACTCGGCACGAGAGGAACGGGCCGTAAGCCCTGGAGGCGTCCTGTGGACCGTCTCCGTCGCCCAACTCATGGTTTCCCTCGACGTCTCGGTGGTGAACGTCGCCCTGCCGTCGATGCGGACGGCGCTCGGCTTCGACGAGTCGGGACTGTCCTGGGTGGTCAACGCCTACACACTCACCTTCGGCGGACTGCTGCTCCTGGGCGGCCGGGCCGCTGACCGGTTCGGCCGCAGGCCACTGCTCCTGATCGGCCTCGCGCTCTTCGGCGTCACCTCGCTCCTGGGCGGTCTCGCCCAGGGCCCGGGGCAGCTGATCGCCGCGCGTGCCGTGCAGGGCGTGGGCGCCGCACTGATCGCCCCCGCCGCGCTCGCGGTCCTGACGACGAGCTTCCCGGCCGGACCGCAGCGCGGCAAAGCCCTCGGCGTGTACAGCGCCGTCACAGCCGGCGGTGCCGCGGTCGGCGTCGTGGTGGGCGGTCTGCTCACGGAGTACATCAACTGGCGCTGGGTCATGCTGGTGAACGTCCCGATGGCGATCGTCGGCCTCTGGCTCACCCGTCGTCACGTGGCGAAGGCCGGCGCGGGCGACACGGCCCGCCGGCTCGACGTGGTCGGCGCGATCCTGGCCACCCTGGGAACGTCCTTGCTGGTCTTCGCTCTGGTCAGGACCGAGAGCGAGTCGTGGGGTTCGGCGGCCACCATCGGTGGTCTGGTCGTCGCGGCGGTCCTGCTGACCGGATTCTTCGTCTACGAGGGCACGGGCGCCAAGGAACCGCTGCTGCGTCTGCGGGTGCTCACCAACCGGTCGGTGTCCGGCGCGAACCTCTACATGATGATGGTCTCCATCACGATCTTCACCTCCTTCTATTTCGTATCCCTCTACCTCCAGCAGGTCCTGGATATGGGAGCGATGAGCGCCGGCCTCGCTTTCCTGCCCTTCTGCCTGGGCCTCGTCGTGGGATCGCTGTACGCGGTGAAGCTGCTCGCCCGGTTCTCGGCGCGTCAGCTGCTCATCGTCGGCGGGATCATCGGCGCTGCCGGCATGGCCTGGTTCAGCCAGATCCGGCCGACCGGCACCTTCCTGGTCGACGTCCTGGGGCCGTCCCTGGTGACCAGCTTCGGCATCGGGCCGCTCCTCGTCCCCATCGCCAACGCGGCGACGGCGGGCGTCGCCCCGCACGAGGCAGGCATGGCATCGGGCCTGCTGAACAGCGCGCGCCAGCTCGGCGGCAGCATCGGCCTGGCCGCGATGAGCACGGTCGCGGCCGCCGCCACGTCGAACGCCGCCGCGTCGGCCTCGGTGGGCGAGCGGCTCACCGACGGGTACGGCATGGTGTTCGCGTCCAACAGCGGTCTGCTGATCTTCGCCGTCCTCGTCGCCGTGTTCATCCTCCCCCGCCGGAGCCCTGGCCCCATGCCGGGTCCGGCTGCCCGCCAGGGCTCCGGGCCGATGGCCCGTCCCGACACGCTGAGAGAGAAGGCGACCCGGGCGGAGCGGGGTTGACACAACCCACCCGCACCCACCACCCGACCGGCCGCGAACGGGATCCCCCGCGCGGCCGGTCCGTCGTGTACGCGGCCTGCCCACGTGCCCCGTCCTCGGGGAGAGATCGTCCAGCACTCCTTCAGACGCGTCCACGCAGACTGGAGCCGTCACGGCCTGAGGAGGTGCACACGGATGGTGCTGGTCGAGCGGGAACGCCAACTCGAACAGCTTTCCGGCCTGCTGGAGAACTGTCTGCACGGAGCAGGCAGCGTCGTCGCCCTCCAGGGCCCGGTAGCGGTCGGCAAGACGGAACTACTGCACACCTTCGCCGAGCAGGTGGCGGGCGACCGGGTACGCGTCCTCCGAGCCGCTGCCTCACCGGTCGAACGGCACCTGTCCTTCGGCCTGCTCAGCCAGCTCCTGCACGGCGCCGACACCGCGTACGCGCAGCGGGCCGAGACCGTCATCGGCGGCGAGGCCCAGGCGGACGGCGCAGTCGGCCTCCAGGTGCTGGAGGGGATCTCACGAATCTTTCTCGACATGAGCGCTGAGGAACCACTGCTCATCGCGGTCGACGACGTCTACCACGCGGACACCGACTCCCTCCAGTGCTTACTCTTCCTCGCCCGTCGCCTGCGCCGGTCGCGCATCATGCTCGTCATGGGCGACCAGGACCGCTCGGGGACCCAGCACGCGGATCTTCGCACCGAGCTGTCGCGTCACCCGTACTGCACCCGGATCCGGCTGTCCCCGCTCACCTGCGACGGCGTCGCGGCACTCCTCGCGCACGACCTCGACGCGCATGTGGCCCACAGTCTCGCCCCGGCGGCGTTCGCCGTCACCGGCGGCAACCCTCTGCTCGTACGGGCGCTCGCCGAGGACTGGGAGGCGTCCACCCGGTCCGCGGGCAAGGAACCGCCCACGGGCCCCGTGGTGGGCGACCGATTCGCCGAGCGGGTCGTGAGCTGTCTCCACCGGCTCGAACCGGATGCGCTCGACGTAGCCCGCGCCATCGCCGTCATCGGCGAGGAAACCCGCCCCGAGTTCGTCGCCAGGCTCAGCGGAGTCGGATCCATCGAGAACCGCGCCCTCATCGAACTGCTCAACGCGTCGGGGCTGCTGCACCGCGGCCGCTTCCGGCATCACGCCGCCCAGAACGCCGTGCTGGGGGACTTCGGGACCCCCGACCGCCTCGCGTGCCATCGGCGCGCCGCCGCGATGCTGCACGCCGAGGGTGGACACTCCACCTCGATCGCCAACCAGCTCATCGCCGCCGGCGAGACGGACGAACCATGGGCGGCGGCCATTCTGCGGGAATCCGCTGCCAGCGCGACGGCCAGCGGCCAGGTCGACTTCGCCCTCGACTGCCTCGAACTGGCGCACGCCCTCGCCGACGACGAGCAGCAGCGCGCGGTGAGCCGTGCGGTGCTCGCCGAGGCCGAGTGGCGCGTCGACCCCGCACGCACCGTACGCCATCTCGGACAGCTCGCGGACGCCACGAGCCGAGGGCTGCTGACCGGACGTCAGCCGCTGGCGGTACTCGAGTACCTCTTGTGGCACGGCCGGGTGGACGAGGCGGCCGCGACGCTCGACCGGCTCACCACGACGGCGACCGGACCGGAAGCGGTGGAGCTCGGTGCCGTGCGCGCCTGCCTGGAGCTCTGCTACCCGGCTCAGCGCCTACGCGTGGGCACCGGAACCATGGACCCCGCGCACGGGGACCTGCGCTCCGGCGGCACCCCCTCACTGGTCATCACCATGCTCACGGCCGTTCGGAGCGATGTGGCGGTGCCTGGCGACCACCTCTGGCAGGGCCTGCGCACCGACGAGCCGCTCGCCAGGATCTCGTTGGGCCTGCTGGCGCTGGCCCGGCCCGAGCGACTCGCGACGGTGGCGCCCTGGTGCCTGCCGATGCTCGCGGACGCCGCGGGTGACGACGGTCCGGACTGGCGAGGCCTGTTCACCGCGGCTCACGCTGACGCCGCGCTGCTCCGGGGCGACCTGCCGGCCGCCGGCCGACTAGCGGCGGCTGCCCTGGACGAGACGTCGAGAGCGAGTTGGGGGGTACTCGCCGGCGCGCCGCTCGCCTGTCTGCTCACCATCGCCGTGGAGACCGGGCGCTTCGAAGACGCTGCCGGATATCTGAACCTGTCGACGCCGGGCGCCCTGCTCGAGACACCGTTCGGACTCAGGTACCTGCGGGCGCGCGGGCAGTATCACCTCGCGGTCGGCCGTCCCTACGCCGCCCTGAGCGACTTCAGGACATGTGGCCGGCTCCTGTTGGACTGGGGGGCCGACGGTCTCCGGCACATGCCGTGGCGGATCGACACCGCCCAGGCCCTGGTGCGACTCGACCGCCGTGACGAGGCGCGCACACTCCTGGAGGAGCAGATCGACGGCCTCACAGCCGACGACGAGCGCACCATCGGCCGGGCGCTGCGCCATCTCGCGGCGACACTGGAGCCTCATGAACGGCCGGGCCTGCTCAGCGACGCGGTGGAGGCATTGCATGCGGCCGGCGACCGGGTGGAACTCGCCCACGCCCTCGCCGACCTCGGCAGCGCCTATGCCGCTACAGGTGACTCACGGCGGGCCAGGCCGACCCTGCGCCGCGCGTGGCGGGCGGCGCAGGAATGCCACGCGGAGCGCCTTGCCCGGTCACTGCGGCCCGGTCTCACGGATATGCCGTCGGCTGGAGCCACTTCCGGAGGACCGGCCCTCCGAGGCGATCGCGCGGCGGAACTCAGTGCGGCCGAGCGCCGGGTCGGAGGGCTGGCCGCGCAGGGCCAGAGCAACCGGCAGATAGCGCAGCGGCTGTGCATCACCGTGAGCACCGTCGAGCAGCATCTGACGCAGGTGTACCGAAAACTCCGGGTGCGGAACCGCACCGACCTTCCGGTGTTCCTGGAGGCGGAGAAAAACGAATCAGGGATGGACCCCTTACTCGCCGACTCCATTTCGAATTCTCCCCCTATTCCCCCTAGAGAGCCCGGTGACTTCCTTCACAGAGGGAGGGGTATCCGCAGCCGATAATTCCTCGACTAGGCTGAATCCGCGACTCTTTCACAGAGTATCGAGGGACTTTCCACCGACATCAGCGAGGGCAGTCAGAATGATCCTCAGCGAGGAAATACCCCCCTGGACCGCCACGCGGAGCGGACCGACCATCTTGGGCGTCGGTACCGCGACCCCGGATTCATCCTATTCACAGGAAGATCTCCTGGAGATGTACGAGATCCAGGACAAGCGGATCCGTTCGGTCTTCCTCAACAGTGCGATCGACCGGCGCTTTCTGAACGTTCCGCCTTACGGCGACGACGGCCGGCCCCGCATGGAGACGCAGGGCGAGCTGCTCGCCAAGCACAAGGTCCAGGGCACCGAGATGGGCGCCCGCGCGCTGCAGTCCTGCCTCAAGCGGATCGGTGCCGCGGTGAGCGACATCGGCTATCTGGTCTGCGTGACCTCGACCGGCCTGCTGACTCCCGGTTTCAGCGCTCTCCTCATCCGGGAGCTGGGCATTCCCACCGACTGCAGCCGTCTCGACATCGTCGGCATGGGCTGCAACGCCGGCCTCAACGCCCTCAACGCGACCACCGGCTGGGCCTCGGCCAACCCGGGGCAGATCGCCATGATGGTCTGCATCGAGGTGTGCTCGGCCGCGTACGTCTTCGACGGTACGATGCGTACCTCCGTCGTCAACAGCCTTTTCGGTGACGGGTCCGCAGCGATCGCCGTCTCCCACGCCCCGGAGAAGTCCGGCCCACAGGTACTGAAGTACGCCAGTTGCATCGTCCCCGACGCCGTCGACGCCATGCGCTTCGACTGGGACGACGACCAGGGCAAGTTCAGCTTCCATCTCGACCGCGAGGTGCCCTACGTAGTGGGCGCACACGCCGAGGGCGTCATCGCGGATCTCCTCAACGGGACCGGTCTACGCCGCAGTCAGATCGCGCACTGGCTTGTGCACTCGGGCGGCAAGAAGGTCATCGACTCGGTGTCGGTCAACCTCGGCCTCACCCGGCATGACGTGCGGCACACCACCGACGTACTACGCGACTACGGCAACCTCTCCAGCGGGTCCTTCCTGTTCTCGTACGAGCAGCTGCTGCGGGAAGGCGTGACGCGTCCCGGCGACTACGGCGTCCTCATGACGATGGGCCCCGGTTCGACCATCGAAACGGCGCTCGTCCGCTACTGAACCACGACTCTGTACCGAATCTCCCTTGTCTACCACGACGATCAGGACTCAGACATGTCTTCCTCGGACCTCGCCCAGGGCCTTTCCCCCGACACCACCCTCGAGATCGACAGCACGCGTCCGTTGTGCCCCCGGCTGGTCGCGGAGGTCAACGACCTCTGCGACCGCCTTGAGGACGCGAACGGGACGACGAGCGCTGTGATACGGCTGCACGGCACGGGCCCGGCGGAGAACTGGCCGGGTGATGTCGGCATCGATGTGGTGAGCCGCTGGGAGAAGGCTCTGCGCCGGCTCGAACAGGGCCGGTTCGCCAAGATCGTGACGGTCGAGGGCGTCTGCAGCGGCCCCGCCCTCGACGTCCTCCTCACCGCCGACCACCGGATCGGCACGCCCGGGATGCACATCGCCGTCCCGGTGAACAACGACGGTGTCTGGTCGGGCATGGCCGTGCACCGGCTCACCAACCAGCTCGGCGGCCTGCACGCCCGCCGACTCGTCCTGTTCGGCGCCGAGCTCTCGGAGCAGCGGGCGCTGGCCATCGGGCTGATCGACCAGACGACCAAGGAGCCGGCTGCGGTCGCCGCACGTCTTGCCGCGCGCTTCGCCCAGCTGGACCCCGTCGAGCTCGCGATCCGGCGGCAGCTCGTCATCGAGGCCGGCGTGACCGCCTTCGAGGACGCGCTTGGCAAGCATCTCGCCGCCTGTGACCGGACGTTGCGCCGGACCAGGGACGAGTTCGCCACCGCACGCGGCAACGCCTGATGGTCACCGAGGAAGGAGCGAGGAACATGACGGTGCGTCCCATGACCGGTCCGGAGCGGTGGTCCACCCCGACATCGGTCTTCAACGGCTCGCTGCCGGCCGACGCCAACGCGTTGCGGGCGTACACGGCAGAGGCCGAGAAGCTGCTCGCGGAACTCCCGGCCAAGCCCACGCGGGATCCCGGCGAACAGCAGCTCGCTGCCAAGGTCATCGCCGACCAGCAGCGGGTGCGCGGCGCGTTCCTCGAGCTGCACGCCGAGCGGGTCTACCACGAGCTGACCGGGGGGCTGCGTGAGCAGCGCTCGCTGTCCGAGCTGGTGTTCGCCGCCGCAGAGGCGTTTCCGGGCCTCACCCCGACCGAGGCCCAGATGGCGGCGGAGCGCGAGCGTGAGCAGACCGACAAGGACGGACGGGAGATCGACCAGGGCATCTTCTTCCACTGGATCCTGCGGTCGTCACAGGCCGGCCCCCATCTCATGCAGTCCCTGCTGCGGCCCACCCAGCGCGCCCGGTCGCTGCTCAGCGAATTCAACCGGACGGGGCTCCTCGAACTGGGCACGGTCCGGCTGGAGCGGGTCGATCGGGCGGCACACATCACCCTGTGCAACGGCCGCTTCCTCAACGCCGAGGACAACCAGCTCGTCGACGACCTGGAGACGGCCGTCGATCTCGCCTTGCTCGACGACCGTGTCAAGGTGGGGGTCCTGCGCGGCGGGAAGATGACCCACCCTCGTTACCAGGGCCGCCGGGTCTTCTGTGCCGGCATCAACCTGGTCGACCTGCACCAGGGCCGGATCTCGTTCGTGGACTTCCTGCTCCGCCGCGAACTCGGCTACCTCCACAAGCTGATCCGCGGCATCCGGGTCGACGACGCCTGGCCCCGGCCCCTGGTGGAGAAACCCTGGGTGGCGGCCGTCGACACCTTCGCGATCGGCGGCGGCATGCAGATGCTGTTCGCAGTCGACCACGTCGTCGCCGCCGCCGACTCCTACTTCAGCCTCCCGGCGGCCCAGGAAGGCATCGTGCCGGGCATGGCCAACCTCCGGCTGACCGCGCTCGCGGGCGGGCGGCTGTCGCGACAGGTCATCCTGTCAGGCCGCAAGCTCTGGGCGCGCGAGCCCGAGGCGGGGGTCGTCTGCGACGAGGTGGTCGACCCCAAGCTGATGGACGCGAGTGTCGACGCCGCCGTGGACCGTCTGGCCAGCCCGGCCGTCGTCCCGAACCGGCACATGATCAATCTCTCGGAGGAGCCGATTGACCGCCTCCGTGTGTACGCCGCCGAGTTCGCGCTCGAACAGGCGCTGAGGCTGTACAGCGCCGACGTCATCGACAAGGTGGACCGGTTCAGCGCAGGCACGTCCTCGGAGCGGCGGTCGGGAAGCGGCTCGTGAGGCCCATCGACGCGATGCTGGAGGTGCTGCGTGAGGAAGGCGTGACCCGGGTCTTCGGCAACCCAGGCACGACGGAACTGCCCTTCGTCGAAGCGGTCACGACCGCCCCGGACCTCCAGTACGTCCTGGGTGTCCAGGAGGCCTCCGTGGTCGCGATGGCCGACGGGTACGCACGCGCCACCGGCCGCCCGGCCTTCGTCAGCCTCCACATCGCCGCCGGACTCGCCAACGGCATGGTCGGGCTCCTGAACGCCAGCCGCTCGCGCACGCCACTGGTGGTGACGGCGGGACAGCAGGACCGCCGCCACCTGGCACAGGACCCCATGCTCTCCGGCGATCTGGTGGGAATCGCCCGGGCCGCCGTCAAGCACACGTTCGACGTCCAGCATGCCCACGACCTCCCGGGCATGCTGCGCCGGGCCTTCGCGCTGGCCGTCCAGCCGCCGGCGGGCCCGGTCTTCCTCTCGATCCCGATGGATCTCCTGGAGGAGGACACGCCCATCGACCCGCTGGCGCCGAAATCGAGGCTGGGCGGGCTTGGCCCCGCCCCCGGCTGGCCGGAGGCCGCCGAGCGGCTCGCCGCCGCCGAACGGCCGGCGATCGTCGCCGGAGACGGGGTGGGGCGCAACGGCGCTGTGGCCGACCTCGTGGCGGTCGCCGAGGCGATCGGGGCCACGGTCTACCACCAGCCGATGCATGACGGCGTGGACTTCCCCACGGTGCATCCGCTCTACGCGGGCATGCTCGACGCCCGCTACTCGGCGATCCGTAGCGCACTCGAGGGCCATGATGTGGTACTCATCGCCGGTACCCGGGCGTTCATGGCACACCACTACGAACCGGGTTCGCCGATCCCCGCCGGCACCACCGTCATCCAGCTCGACGATGACCCCAGCGAGCCGGGGCGGACCTTCCCCGTGGCACTCGGGCTGGTCGGCGGGATCCAGGTCACGCTCGCGGCGCTCGCCGCGCAACTCGCAGGGAAGGTTCCGGAGGCGCCGTCGCGCACCCAGGCGATCGGCCGGGTGCACGACGCCGTCCGCACCCGGGTGCGGAAGCGTGCGCTGGCGGGCTACGGCGACGCCCCCATGGACCCGCTGGCCGCCGTACACGCCGTCGTCTCGGGGCTTCCGCCGCACGCCGTGATGGTCGAGGAGGCGATCACCAGCGGGCTGCTGCTGCGCAGCGTCCTGCCGTTGGAGCGCCCCCGTTCGTACGTGCACACGGTGGGCGGGGGGCTCGGCTCCGGTATCGGCGCCGCGATCGGCTCCCGGATGGGGGATCCCACCCGTCCGGTGGTCGCTCTGCTCGGTGACGGCTGCACCCTGTTCGGGCTCCAGGGGCTGTGGAGCGCCGCCCACTACCGCGTCCCGGTCACCTTCGTGGTGATGAACAACGGCGAATACCGCACCCTCAAGGAAACAGCCGCCCGACGGCAGCGGGACCTGGTTCCAGGCCGCCGCGTCGGCGGCCTGGAACTCACGCCGCCCCGTCTCGATCTGACGCCCGCCAGGGACTTCCTGGGTCTCACCGGTGGAACGCCTGGTGGTCCCGACGGCCTGGATCTCGCGCCGCCGGAGCTCGACTTCACCCGCGTCGCCGAGTTCTTCGGCATCACCGCGGTGCGCACCCGCTCGACGGACCACCTCGCCGAGGCCGTGGCGCGGGCCGCCGCGGGAGACGAGCCCGTCCTCATCGATGTACCCATCACGAGGTACGCCGACAGCGTCTGACCGGCGTCGCACGTGCCCCCGAGAACAGCAATACAACGTCAGGAGGAAGCATGGAAAGCCTGGTCGATGTGGACAGGCTCGCCGGGACGGTGTTCAGCGACGGCTGGCATGCCACGTCCGGTGACGCGGTCGTCGACGTGGTCGAACCGGCGACCGGGAAGGCACTCGCCCAGGTCGGCGTCGCCTACGTGTCGGATGTCGCGCGTGCCGCGGCCGGGGCGGCGCGGGCACAACCGGCGTGGGGCGCGCTGCCCCCCGCCGACCGTGCGGCTGTGCTGCGGTGCGCGGCGGCCATACTGGAGGAGCACCACGCCGAGGTCGTTGAGTGGCTGGTCCGAGAAGGCGGTGCCGTACGGGCGAAGGCGGAGACCGAGATCGCGGACGCGATGGAGGAACTCCTCCAGGCGGCGGCCCTGCCAACGCAGCCGCACGGGCAGGTCCTGCCCTCCGAACCCGGCCGGTCGAGCCTGGCCCGCCGGGTCCCGCTGGGCGTCGTCGGAGTGATCAGCCCGTGGAACGTGCCGCTGCTGCTCGCCCTGCGGTCGGTGGCCCCCGCGCTCGCCCTCGGCAATGCCGTGGTCCTCAAGCCGGACGTCCGCACGCCCGTCTCGGGCGGCCTGGTCATAGCGCGTCTCTTCGAGGAGGCGGGCCTCCCGGAGGGTGTCCTGCACGTGCTGCCGGGCGACGCGGTAGCCGGCGGGGCCCTGACGGCCGACCCGACAGTGGCGATGGTGTCGTTCACCGGTTCCACAGCGGTCGGCCGGGAGGTGGGAGCCGCGGCGGGGCGCACCCTGAAGCGGGTCTCGCTGGAGCTCGGCGGCAACAACGCGCTGATCGTGCTGGACGACGCCGCCCTGAAGGCGGCCGCGGCCGCGGGGGCCTTCGCGTCCTTCTTCCACCAGGGTCAGATCTGCATGGCGGCGGGGCGGCACATCGTGCACGCGTCGATCGCCGAGGCGTACGTGAACCGGCTGGTGGAGGAGGCCCGGCGGCTCACCGTCGGCGATCCGTGGACTGGCCGTGTCGACCTGGGGCCGGTGATCGACGACCGGCAGTTGCAGCGCGTCCATGGGATCGTTCGCGACAGCGTCGCGGCGGGGGCCGAACTGCGCTACGGCGGTGCGCCGGACGGACCGTTCTACCCGCCGACCGTGCTCACCGGGGTCACCCGCGACATGCCCGCGTTCACCGAGGAGATCTTCGGGCCGGTGGCACCCGTCGTGGTCGTCCGCAACGACGACGAGGCGGTGGCCGTCGCCAACGACACCGAGTACGGTCTCGTGGCCGCCGTACGGACGGGTTCGGTCGAGCGAGGGCTCCGCATGGCCGATCGCCTGCGAACGGGCATGGTCCACGTGAACGACCAGACCATCAACCACCAGGCGGTGGTGCCCTTCGGTGGCTTCGGCGCCTCGGGCAACGGCGCCCGGCACGGAGCTCAGTTCGCCTGGGACTCGTACACTCAGTGGCGGTGGATCACGGCCCGCGGAGACGGGTCCTGACACCACACACCGCACGATGACGAGGCCGCAGCCCATCGGGCTGCGGCCTCGTCAGCTCTGCTAAGGGCTGTCCGCGTGCCGGAGGCCGGTGAGTTCGACGTCCCCGTCCGGGTTCCGTCGGCCGGCGAAGCCGGAGCGCAGGAGAATACCTCCGCGGCCGGGAGCGGAGCGATCGCCTATGACGTCGAAGGGCAGGGTCCGCCCTCTCGCACACACCTCTCCCGCCTGGCCGGTGCGGAGGTTCTCCCCCAGGGCACCACGCACGCTCAGCCGCACGCCGGGTGCCGCCCCGACCACGGCGTTCCCGCCGGAGGGCACGTCCTGGCCGGCACGGTACGTGCTCACCGCCCATGGCAGCACGCTCCCACCGGGCGCGAACTCGGCGCGCAGAGCGGTCCCGGGCAGGATCTCGGCGTGGCGGGCCACGACCTCGGGGGCGCAGGGGGCACCCACGAGGACGACCATCCGGGGGCGCGGCGGGCGAAGCTCGCGTGCCAGGGAGTCCAGAACACGCGCGTACTCGCCCGACTCGTACACGGCGACGACCCCGTCGAGACCCGCGACGAGTCCGCTCGGCTGCGCGTGCAGTGTGCTGCCCGATCCGAAGGCCCACCACATCGCGGACAAGGTGGCATGTCCCACGGGTTGCTCGTACACGGCGACCGCCTGGCCGGCGGGTCCGATCTGCTCGGACCTCGCGGCCATCGCCAGATGCCAAGCCCGATGGTCCACGAGGTGGCCGGAGCTCCACTCCCCTGCCTCGTCCGCTGCCAGCAGGTAGGCGGGCTCTTCGGGTGCGGAACGTGGCAGAGCCCGGTCGACGGACCGCGCTGCGATCCGCTTCCACAGTTCGGGGTCGTCCAGGACGACGCGCCGCCGACTGCCGGCGTCATCCCAGGCCTCCCAGGTCGACTGACTGCACAGCACCGTCTCGGCGCCACTGACGCGGGCGATCCGGCGAGTCTGACCGGCCCGCAGTTCGTGGGGCACCGGGACGCACACTCCCCCGGCCTTCATGACCGCCAGCTGGGCCACGAGCGCCTGCCGGTGATCGGCACAGTGCACGACGACCGGATCCCCCAGCTGGACGTCGGCGGCCAGCAGTGCCGTGGCGAGCTGCGCGGAGAGCGTGTCGGCCTTGCCGTACAAGAGGTTGTACAGGCCGTCTCGGACCACTACGGCCCGCGGGTGGCGCCGGGCGGCCCGGCTGAAGAGTCCGTCGAGTGTCCGGACCGAATCGGCCGGGTGGCCCTCACGGCGGGTGCCGGGGCGGACGGAATCCCGGAGTTCGACCGAGAGCATGTCTGGTTCTCCTTCTGGTCTTCGTCGTGCTCCTGCTGCTTCCCGCCCTGCTTCCAGCCCGTCGTCCGAGTGGCGCCGCTATGCGGCGGGCGTGACGGACGAGGAGCGTTCCGGCTCCCGTCCGGGGTGTGCGGTCGTGGCCTCCGGCACGATCACGGGCTTCGCGTACGTCCGTGTCAGCAGAGGGCCTGTCATCGCCGTGGTCACCAGTGCCATGACGACCAGGAGCGAGTACAGTCCGCCGTCGAGCAACCCGGCCTGAAGTCCCACGCCGAGGATGACCAACTCGGTCAGGCCACGGGTGTTCATCAGCGCGGAGAGTGCCGCGGCGGGCCTGGCAGGCAGTCCCGAGCTCCGGGCACCCAGATACGTCCCGCCGAACTTGCCGACCACGGCGACGAGCAGGACGGCCGCCAGTTCGGTGATCTCCGCCCAGCCGAACTGCCGGAGGTCCACCTTGAGTCCGGCGACGACGAAGTAGACGGGCAGCAGCACGGAGGTCACCGTGCGGGTGCGCTGCATGAGGTCGGCGCGCAGTCGCTCCGCGCCTTCGCTCGGCATGATCAGTCCGAAGAGGAAGGCACCGAAGATGTAATGCATACCCATGGCCTCCGTCGCCGCACCGCAGAGCAGTGCGCCGATCAGCACCTGCGTGTACCACCAGGCCGTCGCGGGCCGTCGGCCGTCGCCCCCGCTGACGCGGCGTCGCAGCCAGGGGCGTACGACCAGGACGAGCAGCAGGACGAACGGGATCATGAGGGCCACCCGCCAGTGGGCGCCCGCGCTGCCGATCGCGGCCTGCACCCCGGCCAGAGCGGTCCACGCGACGATGTCCACCAGGGCCGCCGCCGCCAGGGCGATGCCGCCGAGAGCGGTGGCGGCGAGGCCTCGGTCGGAGAGAATCCTCGCCAGCACGGGGAAGGCCGTCACGGACACGGCCAGACCGATGAAAATGATGAAGGCGGCCTTCTGGTCGGTCGCGTGATCGCGCAGCAGGAAGAAGCCGAGGCCGGTGCCGAGGACGAACGGCACCGCCGTCGATCCGACGCTCACCGCCGCGGCCATCCGCCCTCGGCCGCGCAGTGCCTGGCGTTCGATCTCCAGCCCCACACCGAACATGAACAAGGTGACGCCGACATCGGCCATCGCGCTCAGCAACGGCCGTATCGCATGGGGGAACAGGGTGTCGGAGAGCGCGCCGTTGAGGAGGGTCGGTCCGAGGAGTACGCCGGCAAGGATCTCGCCCACCACGGGGGGCTGGCCGATCCTGGTGGCGAGATGCCCGAGTCCATGGGCGAGGACGAGGATGAACGCGAGGTCGAAGAGGAGGAGTGCCACCTGATTGCTGCTCATGGCGACCACTCTCCTTCAGCCGCCTACAGATGCTCTGAACGGTCTCTGATGGCCCGCGGAGCCCCACCGCCCATTTCGCCACGGACCATCTCTGGCCGGGGGAGCACAGGCTTCCGACGTGCCTGAGCCCCGTGGTGCACAGGGCGCCACGGGGCTCAGGGCTACGGGGGATTACGCGACCGATTCAGTCGCCTGCAGCAGGCGCGCCATCGCGGCACTGCGATGGGTCAACGGCTCGTGCTCGGCGCACTCGGCCGCGTACAGCCGCATCAGCTCGTGAAACCGGAACGCGCCCCGGCCGGCCTCGACGAGCAGATGGCGGCGGGCGAGCAGCTTCAGCGTCCCCGCCGCCTCCGGCTCGGTCGTGCCCGCGAGGTCGGCCGCGGCCGACACGGTGATCAGCCCGTCGCTGAAGAGCCCGAGGAGCCGGAACATCCTCGCCGCCTCGTCGGGCAGCGCCTGGTAGGACGTCTCGAACAGGGTGTGCAGGTTGGCCGAGGCATCACCTCCGGCCGCCAGCCCGTCGAGCCGGCCGTGTTCCTCGGCGATGTGCTCGACCAGCGTCGCCAGGGGCACGTCCTGGTTGGCGGCCAGCGTCTCCGCCATCATCCGCAGTGCCAGGGGCCGTCCTCCCGACAGTCCCACGAGCCGCCTGGCTACGGCCTCCTGATGCCGGAGCCGGTCGCCGCTGAGACAGCGGAGCAGCACCAGCGCGTCCTGGGTTCCGAGCGGCTCGAGCCGCAGCAGATGCGCGCCGTCGCGGACCGCGAGGCCTCCCAAGCGATGTCGGCCGGTACTGAGCACGCAGGAGGAACCGCCCGGGATCAACGGCCGTAACTGGTCGGCGCTGAGCACGTCGTCGAGCATCACGAGAACCCGCTTGCCGTTCAACAGACTCCGGTACAGCGTCGCACGGCTCGCGAGATCCGCGGGGATGCGAGCGTCGTCGACCCCGAGGCTCCGCAGCACCTGCAGCAGGGCTTCGGAGGCACTCAGCGAACGGCCTTCCATACTCGTGCCGTGCAGATCGACGTAGAGCTGCCCGTCCGGGAAGTGCTCGGACAACCGGTGGGCCAGTTCGAGCGCGAAAGCGCTCTTGCCGACCCCGGCCGGTCCGTCGATGACGACGATAGGGGTGGAGGCACCCCGCGGGTCGTTCTCGATGAGCAGCCGTGCCAGTTGTTCCAGTTCGCGTGAACGTCCAACGAACCCTCGTGCCACCGGGGGAAGTTGGGCTGGCCTGGGCGTCTCCGCGAGCGCCATTCGGGCCGCAGGGGCCTCCGGGGCGAGTGCCCGGGCGCTGACCGCGATGAAGGTTCCGGTACGGGCGACACCGGTCGCGGTGACCGGGCTGCCGGTGAGGATCTGCTGGTGCAGTGTCCGCAGTTCGGCGCTGGGATCGATGCCGAGCTCGTGCCGCAGCAGTCGCCGGGTCTCGGCATAGACCTCCAGGGCGTGCGCCTGACGTCCGCACCGGTACAGCGCCGTCATCAGCAGCCAGCGAAGCTTCTCGCGCAGTGGCTCCTCGGCCACGGCCCCGAGCAGTACGGTGACCGCCTCGACGGGACGGTCCGCCTCCAGCATGTCACCGGCCCACTCCTCGACAGCTGTGAGCCTGAGGTCCTGGAGCCTCGTGCGCTCCATCGTCGCGAACGGGCCGGGAACACCGGAGTGCGCTTCGCCGTGCCACAGGGACAGCGCGGACTCGGCTTGGTCCAGCGCCTCCTGGAGCTTCCCTTCCGCGCGTGCACGCCGCGCCTCGGCATGGCGGCGGGCGAAGAGCGTGGCGTCCACCGCCGCGGGGTCCGCCTGCAGCACGTAGCCACCGGCGGTCGAGATCAGCAGTTCACCGCTCTCCCGTCTACTGCGTTCCGGTTCGAGGGCGCGGCGGAGTCCGGCCACGTAGGTGTGGACACCGTTAGCCGCGGTCTGGGGAATGTCTCCGCCCCACACCGCGTCGATGACGTGGTCCACACTCACCACGTCGTTCGCCCGGTCGGCGAGCAGCGCGAAGACTGCTCGCTGCTTGGGCGGCCCGAGCACGACTTCTCTGCCGTGTCTCCAGGCACGCACCGGACCCAGCAGTTGCACTTCCAAGGACTCCCCCGCTATCGGCATCGCCCTGTCGCCTCCTGAGGTCGTGGTCGCGGTATCAACGGACCGCTTCCGCCGGTGATTTCAGATATGTAGACGCTTCTCGGGCTCAGTGTTCGGCGCCACCCCGGCCACTCTCGGTCACACGTGCCACCAGACGGTCGGCCACACACCTCAGCTTCTCTCTGGTCTCCTCCAGCTCGCGCTCGGGTACGGAGTGCTCGACGACCCCGGCACCAGCCTGGAGCCAGGTCTCGCCGTTCCGGTGGAAGACACTGCGCAGAGCGAGCGCGGCGTCCATGGAACCGTCCTGAGCCACCGTCATCACCGTGCCGGCGTAGAGGCCTCGCTCCCGCGGCTCGCAGTCCGAGATGGCGTCGTACGCGGCGTGCTTGGGCACACCCGAGGCGGTAACGGCAGGGAAGACGGCCGCGAAGGCATCCCAGGGGCTGGCGTCCAGCGGCATCCGACCCACGACCTTGGAGGCGAGATGCTGGACGGAGCCCCTTTCCTTGATCACCATGTATTCCTGGACCACCACGGTCTCCGGCTGGCAGGGTCCGGCGATTTCATCGACGGCTACCTTCACCGAGATGGCGTGCTCATGAAGTTCCTTGGGGTCCGACAGGAGGTGTTCGCGACGCCGCCGGTCCTCGTAGGCGTCGCCGGTCAGGGCCCGGGTACCTGCCAGCGGCTGGCTGGCGACGGTGCGGTCGGGTTCGACCTCTACGACGATCTCCGGGCTGAACCCGAAGGCTTGAAGGTCTCCCATGTGCAACAAGTAGGATCGCGCCGGCGTGTTGGCGCGGCGTCCGACGAGATAGCTCATCGGGAAATCGATGTCAGCAGCGACCGGGACGATGCGGGATACGACCGCCTTCTGCAGCTCTCCGGCGCGTATGCGGTCCACGACGGTGGCGACGGAGTCGCGGTAGGCCGCGCCACCGACCTCGATGTTCACGCCGACCGGCCGGTCCCGAGCTTCCGGTTCCGTTTCCAGACCGATCAGCGTCTTCTCAACGAGGGCCACCTCCTGCGCGTCCAGACCGCGCACGAGGGCCTGCCCCTGGGACAGGCGTATCTCCGTTCTCGGAACGACGAGATGGAGCAGGACGTCATTCTCCACCGGACGGCCGGCAACGGCGTAGGCGAGCTCGAAGGCGCTCCAACCATAGGCTCGCCAGTCGGCCAGCTCCAGACCGTCCAGGAACTCACGGACCTGGGCCAACGGGTCACCCCGCCAAGGGCGCTCGACGGTGGTGCCGTCCTTCGTACATCGCACGGTGTCCGGTTTCAGCACGACTTCTGCCACGACCCCGCCGGCCACCGACCAGACATCCGGACCTTCGTAGAGGACATAAGTGGAGAACAGGCCCGAGGCGACGAGACCCGTTGCCGCGACAAGTGGATCGGCATCCGTGCGCAGGGTAGCCGATTGATAAGAGAACAGCACGATTCTTCCTCCTGTGACTGACGACCGAAATTGACCACTACAAGGGCGGAAAACAATCGATCGATCCCCACAGAAGAGAATCAGGGAAATAATGACACCGTGCTACGAGAAAGCCATCACAGGATGTTGTCGCGAATATTTTTCCGCCACATCGATGCAGCCCAAAGATGCCCTTGGACATAAGAAAACAGCCTGCGAAGCCCCATCGAGACAGAACGCCAGAACCCAGGAGCGAAATGCTACCCGGGCACTCAGATCCCCCCGTCAACTCTCCTGAACTCCCCAGGAGTGACCAACCAGGGGCGACTGTACCCAACGACTTCGACTCGAATCAACAATGTTTCACAGCACTTCGCGACTTGACCCTCACTTTACCAATCTCGCCCTGCCGGCGTTATCGCCGCACTCCGCCTTATGCGAATTCACTTAGCAATAGTGACGAAGTGAAGGCGGCCCGGCGCTTTTGCACGGGGGAGTGCCGGGCTGCCCGAGACCCTGTCGGCCACGCCGGTCGGCGATCCACGGCAGGGCCCGTCTCACAGAGGGCCGACCCCTCGGCCGGACAGCCGGGCAGCCGTACAACACCGCCACCCCGAACCTCGACTCGACTCCCGCACCCGGCCCCCAGGTTTTTATACTTGTAAGTCGTACGCGTACAATAACTGTAGCGTGGGCTCCTGCCGATGTCACCCCCGTCCCGAAGAGCCCAGCACAGCGCGGTGATCCGGCCCGCGGTCCGAGCGCGGACCGGACAGCTCCACCACTCGGATGGGAGACGCAGGGATGAAGCCCCGCAACGGGCGCAGAGGCGGTGCACGTCGGTCCACACCCCTCTCGCAGGAGACCATCGTCGAGGCCGCACTGCGCATCCTCGACAGTGAGGGACCTCGACAGCTGTCCATGCGACGGCTCGCCAAGGAGCTCTCCATCACGCCGATGGCCCTTTACCACCATGTGCGCGACAGGCACGAGCTGCTGCTGCTCCTCGTCGCCTCCCGATCCCAGGGCCATGCCCGGCCGGTCCTGCCCGAAGACCCGCGCGAGAGACTGCTGGCAGCCGCCCAGCTGCTCCACGACGTCCTTGCCCAGTACCCGTTCCTCAACGAAATCCTGGCGTCCCCCGACCTCTTGGCCGTGTCGGCGCTCTGGGTCATGGAGGCCCTGCTCGACGCGGCCGTACAGTGCGGTCTCACCCCCGAAGAGGCGGCTCAGGCCCATCAGGCCATCTGGCACTTCACGGTCGGTGTCCTTCTGATCCGTACGACCAGCCGTCAGCACCATGCCGAACTGACCCGCCCCACTCAGCGCGAACAGATCTTCGCCACTCTTCCGCCCGACGGCTTCCCTCGCATGACCGCGCTCGCCGGACGCTGGTCGGCGCTCACCGCGCGGGACACCCACCGCGAGGCCCTGGAGGACATCGTCGAGGGCCTGCTCGCCGGACGTGCGGCACACCCGGGAGAACACACATGAGCATCGATACGGCACCCGTGATCGGAATCCTCGGCGGGTACGGACGTGTGGGCGCGGCAGCAGCCCGCTTTCTCGCCGCCGAGCACGGCTACACACTGCGGATCGGCGGACGCTCCGCCGAGAAGGCCTCGCGGTTCGCCCGGAAGCTCGGTGACTGCGCGGAAGCCGCGGTGGTCGACGCCCGCGACAGCCAGAGCCTGACGCACTTCACCCGTGGCTGCGCCACTGTGCTCGACTGCTCCGGAACCGCGTTCTCGCTGCGCGGACGGGTCCGCGCCTCGGTCCTCGCGGCAGGCGCCCACTACGTGGGCATGACGGACGACGGCGGCTCGCGTACGCCGGCTGGGGCGCGTTCGGCCGTACTCTTCACGGGGCTTTCGGGCACCCTGGCCGGCTGGGTGCCACGCTGGCTGGCGGAAGGCCTCGACTCCGCGACCCGCTTCAGCGGCTGGTGGGGCGGTCTCGGCGCCATCCCGCCGCACACGGCGGTCTCCTGTCTGCTCGGCAGGCGCCAGGCGGTCGCTCTCCCCGACGACGGCCACCCCGGCGCCACGCCCGCGTTCAGGGAGGAGGGGCCACGAGCGGAAGCCCGTCCCGGCCCCGTCCTCCAAGAGCTCTCCGACTCCGCTCGGGTGCCGGCCCAAGCCGTCGCCGTCCGCCGCGTGCTCCCTGAGGAATTACGGCAGCAGGCCTACCTGCTGCGGCTGCGGGAGGTCCACTGGCACGAGGTCCTCAAGGGGCCCGGCGTACCTGCCTTCCTCGACCGGTTCGCCCTGCGGCATCCGGCGACGGACCATGGCAGAGCACTCATGGCCGCCGCCCGGGAGCTGGCCAAGGCGAGTATGCGGGACGCGGCCGGCAGCTCTCCGTATCAGGTGATGTATGGCACGCTTGACGGGATGACACCCGAGGGCACTCCCGTGCGGCGGAGCGCGCTGCTGCACTGCACGGACGTGACCGGCTTGGTCGGCGTGATCGCCTCGATCACCGCGCACGAGGTCACGGGGGGCCAGGTCCCGTCCGGCGTCCACGTCATGGCGGCTACGCTGCCGCCGGGGGCCACCGCTGACTGGATCGTGCGTCACCTCCCAGGGACGACGGCGGGGACGACGGAGGTCCCAACGGGCGAACCGGGCATCGTGACTCCGGCGTCACCGACCGCCTGACGCCTGGATGAGCCGCGGGCCGTGGCGGTCCGACACCGGCACAGGGGCGGACCGCCACGGCCGCCGCCCGACACCCACTCCGTACCCGGCACGAGCAACAGAAAGACAGAGAGATGACGCCTGAGACCCGACGCACCGGCAGGACCGGCCGTCCACCCCGCCTGTCCCAGGAGGCCATCCTCACTGCGGCCCAGCACATCCTGGACGAGGAGGGGCCGGAGCACCTGTCGATGCGCCGACTCGCGCAGGAGCTGTCGAGCACGGCGATGGCGCTTTACCACCACGTGCGAGACAAGGACGAGCTGCTGCTGCTCCTGCTCGAACGCCACGCCCAACGCTTCCCGCGCCCCGAGCTGCCTGCTGGGCCGCGTGACCGGCTGTTCGCGGCGAGCCAGGCGCTGCACGACATCCTCGCCGAGTGTCCGTGGATCGTTGAAGTCCTCGCCTCCGACGACCTGATGGCCGTCTCGGCCTTGTGGATCGTGGAGAACATGATCGACGCCGGGATCGAGTGCGGACTCAGCCCGGAGGAGGCCGTGTACGCCTACCGCGTCATCTGGTATTACACCGCCGGCGAGCTCACCATCCGGGTGAACCGCGAGCGGCACCACGCCGATCTCAAGCGAACTCCACACCGTGACAAGGCCTTCGCCGAGCTGACGCCGGAAGAGTTTCCCCGGCTTGCCTCGCTCGCGGGCCAGTGGGACGAGATCACCACGCGGGACACCCACCGCGAGGGCCTGGTGGCCATCGTCGACGGACTGCTGTCACGGACGAGTACGGCGCGAAAGGCGACCTGACAGTGGGCCCGTGGTGCCACCATGCACGGTGGCACCACGGGCCCGCACGGCGCAGTTCACTCAGGCGTCGAGGCTCGCCCGCAGGGCGCGCTTGTCGACCTTGCCGACACCCGTCATCGGCAGCTGTTCCAGGACCACCAGCTGATCGGGCACCTTGTAGGCGGCGACCCCCCGGCCCCGGAACGCGGCCTGCACATCCTGCAGGGCAGGCGGATGCGCGCTGTCCTTGGGTACGACACAGGCGCACGTCCGCTCCCCCATCACGGGGTCGCGCAGGGCGATCACGGCGACGCCCACGAGCGGGAAGGCGGCGAGCAGATGCTCCTCCACCTCCAGCGTCGGCACCTTCTCCCCTCCTCGGTTGACCACGTCGTTAATCCTGCCGACGACCTCGAAGTTGCCCTCGGCAGTCCGGCGCACCAGGTCACCCGTGCGGTAGAAGCCGTCCTCGGTGAACCGGGTGAGGTTGCGCTCCCCTGCGCGGTAATAGCCGCGCAAGGTGTACGGCCCGCGAGTGAACAGCTCCCCCGTGTCACCCGGTCCGGCCTCGCTCCCGTCCTCCCGGATCACCCGCACCTCGTCGGCCGGTGACAGCGGCCGCCCCTGGGTATGGACGATCACGTCCTCGGGGTCGTCGAGCCGTGTGTAGTTGAGCAGTCCCTCGGCCATCCCGAACACCTGCTGAAGCGTGCAGCCGAGGGCCTTGGGCACCTGGCGGGCGGTCTCCGGGTCGAGCCGGGCGCCGCCCACCTGGAGGACCTCCAGGGAGGACAGGTCGTGGTCCGTCCACTCCGCCGCGTCGAGCCACAGAGGCACCAGCGGGGGCACCAGCGAGGTGATCGTCACGCCGGCCCGCTCGATGAGCGGGAAGCACACGTCCGCGGTGGGCGCCGGGGCGAGGACGGCCGTTCCTCCGGCGCGAAGCGTCCCCAGAACGCCGGGGCAGCCGAGCGCGAAGTTGTGCTCCACGGGCAGCGCGGCGAGATAGACGCTTCCCGGCCCGACACCGCACAGCCGTGCGGTCTCCCGCAGTTGGTAGGCGTAGTCCGCGTGCGTCCGCGGGATCAGCTTCGGCGGCCCGGAGGTGCCACCCGACAGGAGGAACAGCGCGACGTCCTCGGGATCCAGCAAGGGCAGGGCGACGGGATCGGCGTCGACGGAGGACAGGGCGGTGTACGGACCCGGATCACCTGCCACGAACACGTGGCGGAGGCTGTCCGTCCGATCGAGCACCTCCCGGGCGACGAGCCGGAAGTCGCAGTCGAGCACCCGTTCCGGGCAGACGTAGGCCACTGCCTCGGAGGTGTCAACGAGGTGGGTGATCTCCGTCGTGCGGTGTGCGGGCAGGGCGTACACCGGCAGGATGCCGGTCCGGAAGAGCGCCAGGCTCAGCACTACGACGCTCACATCGTTGGGGAGTTGCACCACGACCCGGTCGCCCGCCGTCAGGCCCGCGCGCAGCAGGCCGGCGGCCATGCGGTCGGCGGCCAGGTCGAGCTCCTCGTGGGTCAGGCTGCCGGCTGCCGTCACCAGGGCGGTCCCCGCCGACTCCTCGGGCGTCCGCGCGAGCCAGGTCCCGAGGACGTCCGCGTTCCAGTACCCCTGTTGCGTGTATGTGCGAGCCACCGACTCAGGCCAAGGCACGCAGCCCTCTTGCATGGGGGGACCCTCTCTTCCGTAACTGATGATGGTTTGCGGCCGACGGCTCGTCACGGGGTGGACGGCCAAGAAGCGGCGGTCTCGGGCAGCGCTGCCCGTACCGCCGCGAAGACGCGCGGCAGTACGGAGGCACGCCGGGTCTCCAGGTAGAAATGGCCGCCGGTGAAGACCTCCACCTCGCAGGGCCCGGCGGTGACCTCGCCCCAGGCAGCGGCCTCGCCTGCGGTGATTTCCGGGTCGTCGTCGGCGTACAGCACGGTCACCGGGATGCCCAGCGTGCCGCCTGGCAAGGGCCGGTAGGTCTCGATGAGCCGGTAGTCGCTCCGGATGCTGGGCAGCAGGGCTTCCAGCAGTGCGCTGTTGCCCATGACCTCCGAGGCGGTGCCTCCAAGCCTCCCCAGGTCGGCGAGGAGTTCGTCGTCGGTGGCGTGGTGGAGGGCACCGCTCCGGGTGTGCGAAGGGGCGGGCTGGCCAGAGACGACGAGCGCGGCCGGCGGGCGGCCGGTGACGGCGAGCCTGCGGGCGGCCTCGTAGGCCACCGCCGCGCCCATGCTGTGCCCGAAGAAGACGGCGGAAGCGAGTTCTTCGCCGGTGCACAAGCGGGTAAGCGCGGGGACGAGGTCGTCCAGCAGGCTCTCCATGTCCGAGGCGGCCGGCTCGTCGAACCGGTCGCCGCGGCCGGGGTACTGCACCCCGTACACCTCGACGTCCCACGGAGCGTCCAGGGACCAGCCCCGATACCCGCCGACGGACCCGCCGGCGTGCGGAAAGCAGATCAACCGGGAGCGGGCGTGCGTGCGCCGGGAGAACACGCGCAGGGCCGAGGGCGCGCGATGGTCGACCGGCATCACAGCTCGCCCTCCTCGTACTTCTCCTCCTCGGACGGACCTCCCACCGCTCCGGTCAGGTCTCCGCCCGGATCCGGGTCCAGGCCGCGCGCCGCCCTGAACTCGCTCACGAGCGCGGCCATGCCGGCCACGGTCGGGGCCCGCAGGACGTCGCGCATCGGCAGTTCGACGCCCAGCCGCCCGCGGATGGCGGCCACCAGGCGGGTTGCCGTCAGGCTGTCCCCGCCGAGGGCGAGGAACCCCGATCCCCGTGCGGTCACGGGTGTGCCGAGCACCCGTGACCAGAGCTCCGCCACCGTCTCCTCCATGGGGCCCTGCGGGGGATCGTCCACACCCTCGACGGGGTCGGCGACCGCTGTGAAGGCCTGTTCGATCCGCCGCCGGTCCACCTTGCCGTTGGCGCTCAGCGGCAGTTCGGCAAGGCCGACGAGGGAGCCGGGGATCATGTGCGCGGGGAGCCGGTCGGCAAGCCAGGACCGTATCGCCGCCGGGTCAACCACCTGGTCGGCGCGCTCCGCTGCCGGACACCCGGCTGTGATCAGAGCAACGCCGTCGGGCTCCCACCTGGACACCTCGACTCCGGAGAATCCGGCCCGTTCCAGAGCTCGCAGCCACCGCGTCACGTCGGCAGCCGGGGAGGAGATCGGCACTGTCGGGACCGCCAGCGGGGAGGCCTCTTCCCGCGCGACGAGGAACAGCCGGCCGGCGGGCCTCCCCAGCAGGGCCAGCGCCCGCGCGGCCGCGTCCGGGTCCGGCTCGCGGCCGAGTGCGTCGTTCGCCACGAGGACGTCGAAAGCGGCGAGCCTCGACTCGGGCACGGCGAAGGCGTCCTGGCGGGCGGTCCGTACCTGGTGACCCGAGCCGACGAGCCTGTCCTCGGCGGCCGTGGTCCGGGACTCCCGGGGATCGAGCAGCACGTAGTCGACCGTCCCCGTCTTGATCCGCTCCAGCAGTGCGGCGGCGCTCCGGCCGCCCCCACCCGCCCACTCGGCGATGTCGACCGTCCGGGCGATCTCGGTCCGCAGGGCCTCCACCTTCACTGCGACGGCGTCCAGGCACGCGGCAGCACCGGGCGCTCGCAGGGCGAGCCCATCCGGTGAAAGGACGGGGTCGTCGGCCAGGGCGTCGATGTCGGCCGTGCCGGCGAGCACCGCCGACAGCAAGGGCATCGCGCCGGCCCAGCCGTCCACGACCGGCTGGAGGTGGGTACCGGCGATCCGGCCGCGAAGCGCGGCGGCCCGTTCTCCGTCGCGGACCTCGGCCCAGCGGGAGCCGCGGGTCAGGGTCCCGGCCGAGCGGCTCAGGACCCGCCGTTCCCGCAGGAACTCCAGCCAGAAGTCCAGCTGTTGGCGCCCTGCCTCCGCCACCGGCAGCGCGGCCTCCTGGACGGGCTGGTCGCCGGGTGGCAGCAGGGCGTCCAGCAGAACGGCGAGAAACGTCTCGGTCAGCTCCGCTTCCAGCTCGTGCGCTTCCCGCCCTCTGCCGACGCCGTCCGGCCGCGTGGACTCCGCGGCCGGGACGGGAGGCGGGGCGGGCAGGAAGGCCGCCGCGATCTCCCGTGTCCGGTCACCCACGACGGCGGCGAGGACGTGCGAGACGGCGGGGTGCGACTGGAGCACGGACTCGATCTCGCCCAGTTCGACGCGGAATCCGTTGATCTTGACCTGGTGGTCGATGCGGCCCAGGAACTCGAGTGTGCCGTCCGGCCAGTAACGTCCCTGATCACCGGTGCGGTACCAGCGCCCGTCCGACCCGCGGGGGAAACGTTCCCTCGTCAGCTCGGGGTCGCCGCGGTAGCCCTGCGCCACTCCGGCGCCGCCGATCCACAGCTCTCCGGGCACCCGGTCCGGACAGTCCCGCCCGTGCGGGTCGACCACGCGGAACCGCTGGTTGGCCAAGGGCCTGCCGTACGGAATGGACCGCCACTGCTCGGGCACGCCGGTGACCTCGTGGGCGTTCGACCAGATCGCTGCCTCGGTGGCGCCGCCGAGGGCGACCAGCCGGCACCGGCCGTCCGTCGCGCGGTGCAGTCGACCGGGCAGGTCGAGACCGATCCAGTCGCCCGAGAGCAACGCGAGGCGCAGGGTTCCCGGAAGGGGCGCTCCGTCGGCCGCGGTGAGGAGCATCTCCATGAGCGCGGGTACGGAGTTCCACACGGTGACGGCATGGCGTTCGCAGAGCTCGAGCCAGCGACGCGCGTCACGCCGATCGGTCTCGTCGACCAGTACCAGAGCCCCACCCTCCGCCAGCGGGCCGAAGACGTCCCACACCGAGAGGTCGAAGTCCAGGGCGGAGACGGCGAGAACACGGTCCCGGGGCCCCACCCCGTACCGTTCGTCGATGTCCTCCACGGTGTTGACCGCGGCGCGATGGCTGACCTCGACGCCCTTGGGCGTACCGGTCGAACCGGAAGTGAAGATCACGTAGGCGGTCTCGTCGGCGGAGACGCCCACCGGGGCGTCGAGCGGCGCCGACCGGAGGGCTTCCGTGAGGGACAGGACGGGGGCGGTGGACGCCGGTGAAGGCGCCGCGCCAGTGCCGTCCAGGACGAGCACACAGCGGCTGAGCGTGTGGATGCGGTCCCTGCGCCCGGCAGCCTGGTCGACGCCGACGGGTATGTACGTGCCTCCCGCCGCGAGGACGCCCAGCACCGCCGCGATCTGGTCGGGTCCCTTGGGGGCGGTGACAACGACCGGGCTGCCCGGCCCGACGCCCCGTGCGGCGAGCGCACCGGCCACGCGCAGCGCACGGTCGGCGAGTTCACCGTGGCCGAGACGGCCGTCCTCCCCCCAGAGCAGCGCGGGCTCGTCGGCCCGGCCGACCGCCCGCTCGAAGAATGCCTCGTGCAGAAGGCGACCGCTCTCTCGCCTGGTCACGGAGTTCGCCTCGGCACGACATCGGAGCTGGGACTCGGGCAGGGGTATGTCCGGCGGGAGGTTCCAGTCCGCGGTCGCCAGGCTCCGCACCAAGCCGGTGTACGCCGCGAACATCTCGTCGATCACGCCCTCGGGGAAGAGCGCCTCGACGGCGTCCCAGGCCAGCAACAGGCCGCCCTCGCGGGTGCCGTACACCTGGTGGTCCAGCCAGACCTGAGGGGTCTGGGAGACCATCCAGGACAGCTCACCGAAGTGGGCGGCGAAGTCGTCGGGCACCAGGGGTGCGTCGAGGTTGCAGGCGAAGACCACGGGCGCCGCGCGCGGGGTTCCGGTGTCGGCGCGGGCGAAGTCGCGCAGCACGTCGACCCCGGTGTACGCGGCGTGCCCCACGTCGTCGTGCAGGCGCGACTGGATCGCGCGGGCCCGGTCGGCGAAGCCGTCGGCACCGGCCAGATCGACGTCGAGCAGCAACAGGCTGGTGAAGTCGGCCACGATGCGCTCGATGTCCGGGTGGAGGCCCTGGTCGCGGTCGAACAACGGGATGTTGAGCAGGAACCGCTGCTGCCCACTCCATCGCATCAGGATCTCGGAGAAGGCGGTGACCAGCAGCACGGCCGGAGTGAGGCCGTGTTCGCCGGCCCGCCGCTGAAGGGCCGTCCACTCCTGCGGAGTCAGGGTGTCCCCCCGCCGTACGAAGCGGGGCACCCCGATCTCGGCGGGGTCGACTGCCAGAGGGAGCGCGGGCCCGCCGGGGAGTTCCGGCAGGCGTCGCTGCCAGTACTCCCGCGCGCGCTCGCGTCTGACCGCCCGCGGGACGGCGGTGTCCGCGAGGTACTGGGGGAAGGTGTAGTGCAGTTCGGCGACTCTCTCCGGATCGGCGTAGAGCACCGCCAGGTCGGACAGGAGGAGCCGGATGCTGTGCACATCGGCGACCAGCAGATCGGCGTTGAGGTGGATGCGTTGCGCCCCACCGGGGTGGAGGCTGAGCTGGACGTCGAGCACCTCTCCCAAGGCGACGTCGAGCACGCGGTGGGAGAGACGTTCCCGCAGATCCACCAGGGCGGCTTCGGCGGTGTCGGCCGGGAGGTCCGTGACGTCGTGGACGGTGAGGCCCGGCCACGTGGCACTCTCGCTGAAGCGCTGTGTCCCGTCCTCCGCGAACGAAGCACGCAGCATGGGGTGTCGGCGGATCAGAGCCAGCACGGCTCGCTCTAGGCGGTCGGCCGCCACGTCCCGGGTGTCGATCTCCAGATAGGCGTGGCAGCCGACGCCGCCGAGCGGTCGGTCGGTGCCGCGGCCGATCCAGTAGGCCTGCTGGACCGGTGTCAGCGGGAACGGCGCGCGCTCGTCAAGGGGGACGGAGGCGCCGGCGTCCGGCTCCGGCACCGCCCCAAGCGCCTCCTCGCTGCTCGACTCGCGCGAGGCGAGCAATTCGTACCAGGCCGCGAGGCGCGGATCCTGGGCCATCTCGGTGAAGTCCACGCCCGCGCCCGAGCGGTTCATCCGGTTGACCAGTGTCATCAACTGGATGGACTGCAAGCCCAGTTCGAAGAGGTTCGCGTCGTCGTCACCGGGGCCCAGTGCGACCCCCAGCAGCGCGGTGACCTCCTTGCGGAGATCGATCGGCTGCCCTTCCGTGCTGCGTGACATCCCTACCCCCGTGTGTCGGATGGTGTCTTACGGGCAAACGCTCGTCATCGTGCCTTCACGCCGCCGCATGTGCGGCGATTCTCCAGAATTCGGCGTACCGGCCGCCGCGCCGGACGAGTTCCTCGTGGGTACCCTGCTCGACGATCCGGCCGCCCTCGAGGAACACGATCAGATCGGCGTTCTCGACCGTGCTGAGTCGGTGGGCGACCATGATCACCGTACGGCCCGCCATGAGCCGGTCGAGGCCTTCCTGAACAGCCGCCTCGCTCTCCGGGTCGAGGGCCGAGGTGGCCTCGTCGAGCAGCAGCACAGGGGCGTTCTTCAGCAGGGCCCGGGCAATCGAAACCCGCTGCCGCTCACCTCCGGACAACGTGGCGCCACCCTCGCCGACCTGGGTGTCCCAGCCATCAGGGAGCCGGTCCACTACCTCGTCCAGGGACGCCGCGACGGCCGCGGCCCGCACCTCCTCGGCAGTGGCGTCGGGCCGACCGACCCGGACGTTGTCCTCGATGGTGCCCTCGAACAGGTAGACGTCCTGGAAGACCATGGACAGCCGGGACATCAGCTCCTCGCTGTCGATGTCCCGTACATCCACCCCACCGAGGCGCACCGCACCGGAATCGACGTCGTGGAACCGGCCGACAAGCTGGAGAAGCGTGCTCTTACCCGCACCCGAGGAGCCGACGACGGCGACCCGTCGGCCCGGGGCGGCCTCCAGGGAGAGTCCATCGAGCACCCGGCGGTCGCCACGCTGGAAGCTGACCTTCTCCAGCTCGACACCATCGTGGGCCGGGACCGTCGGCCGTTCGGCGCGCGGCAGCGGAGGCTCAGTCAGGACCGCGCTGATGCGCTCGAGCTCGCCCCGGGAGACGCGCATGATGCCGCCCAGGTCGGCAAGAGACAACAGGGGTTCGACGCAGCGGGCCGCCAGGACCGTGATCGCCAGCAGCTCCGGTGCGCCGAGGCTGCCATTCAGCGCCAGGTGGACACCGAGGGCGAGGACAGCGGTGAAGACGGCCTGCACGGAGAAGGTGAGGCCGAGCATGCCGGGCACGCCGCTGAGGGCCGCACGCCGGCCGCTGCGCCACTGCTGGTGCAGGGCGTCGTCCAGGAGTCCGAAGCGCTCGCCCGTACGGCCGCCGGCGCGCAGCACCGGCTGGGCGCGGACGAATTCCACGACGCGGCCGGCGGCCTCGTCGCTGCTGCGCGCCCGCTCGGCGTCCTGGCGGGCCGTGGCTTTCGAAGTCCAGCGCTGTACGCCGACGATGACCGGTACGGCGACGAGCCCGGCCAGGGCGAGACGCCACTCGAAGAAGAAGAGGACCACGACCACGGACAGAGGGATCAGTACGGCGTTGATCAGGGGCCGGAGCCGGTGGGCCGGTACCGACATGACCTCCATCACGCTCCGGCTGGTCAGCCCGGAGACGTCCCCTACCCGGCGGGGCGTGAACCAGCCCAGCGGCAGTCCGGCGAGGTGGTCGCCGAGGCGGTGGTGCAGCCCTCGGGAGAGCTCACCCCCGGTACGGAAGCCCGACTTGTCACTGAAGTAGCCGAGGATCGAGGTGACGAGGACGGCCACAGCGAAGGCGGCGAGCCACGGCCAGGCGTCCTGCGCCTCGCCGCCGAGCAGGGCCCGCAGCAGCGGGATGAGGAGCGCGTAGGACAGCCCCTCCACGACGGCGCAGACGGACATCAGCGCGACGGTACGGCGCAGGGGGCCCGAGTGCCGCTCGCCCAGGACCCGGATCAGCAGACCGATCATCGGCGGATCTCCCTCTTCTGGCCGGCACTCGCGCGCTGGGCGCGCCACATGGCGGCGAACTTCCCGTTCACGTCCAGCAATTCGCTGTATGTGCCGCTCTCGACGATCCGTCCGTCCTCCATGACCACGATCCGGTCGGCCCTGGCGACGGTCTCCAGACGGTGGGCGATCATCAATTGCGTACGGCCGTGGACGAGGTTCTCGAGGGCTGCTCGGATCTCGGCCTCGGTCTTGGCGTCGGCGAAGGACATGGCCTCGTCGAGGACCAGCACGGGGGCGTCCACGAGCAGCGCCCGGGCAATGGAGAGTCGCTGCGCCTCGCCTCCGGAGAGGCCCACGTCCTCGCCGATCACGGAGTCGTATCCGCGGGGCATCTCCTGAATACGCTCGTGGATACCCGCCGCGCGTGCCGCCTGCTCGACAGCGGCGCGGTCGGCGTCCGGCACCGCGAGGGCGATGTTCTCGGCAATGCCCGCTCGCAGCAACCGGACGTCCTGGAGGACGAAGGAGATGTGACGGTACAACTGCTCGCTCGGAATGTCGCGTACGTCGACGCCACCGAGGAGCACGGAACCGCTGGTGGGGTCGGAGAAGCGCGGGACCAGCTGGGCCAGAGTAGACTTGCCTGCTCCCGAAGGACCGACGAGCGCGGTGGTGGTGCCGGGCTCGAGGACCAGGTCGATTCCCTGCAGCACCGGGCGGCCGGAGTCGTAGGCGAAGCCGACACCGCGGAACTCCACGCGGTCGCCGCGCGGTTCGGCCGGGGTGACCGGCTCGGGCAACGACGGCACGTTCAGCATCGCCCGGATCCGCTCGGCGGACCGCTCGGCGGCGTGCACGTTGTCCAGGCCGTGGCCGAGGGCGGCGATGGGCGCGGTCAGCGCGACGGCGAGCAGCGGGAAGGGCAGCAGGTCGGCGGGCGGCATGGCGTCGGACGCGATCAGGGCTGTACCGCCGGCGAAGACGAGCAGCAGGACGAACGGCGGGGAGAGCACCAGTGCGGCCAGCGAGGCGAGGCCCGCGGCCCCCGCGACGTAGGTGAGGAAGAAGTCGGCGAAGTCGTCTGCAGCCTTGCGGTAGCGACGGTGTGCCTGCCCGCCGCCGCCGAAGGTCTTGACGACCGAGATTCCTTCGACGAACTCCACAGAGGCGGCGCCGATACGTCCCATGGCCTCGCCCATCCTGCGGCCTTCACGCTGCCTGTCCTCGCTCTGCAGGAGGCGCTGCAGCAGCAGGCCGAGCAGGACCGGCACAAGCGCGACGAGGGTCAGACGCCAGTCCACCCAGGCGAGATAGACGAACGAGGCGAGCGGGACGACGATGGCGGAGGTGGCCTCGACGGGCGCGTGCGCGATGAGGTGGTGGAGTTGGTCGACGTCGCCCTGCACCACGCCGTTGATCTCGCCGGAGCTGCGGCGTGAGTACCAGCCGAGCGGTACCTTGCCCAGGCGCTGGGCAAGGAGCCGCCGCAGCGACAACTGGAGCCGACCGTCGACGAGATGAGCGATGCCGCCGGACGCCGCGGCGAGTACGACGCGGACGAGCAGGCCGGCGACGCCGATCCAGACGGCGAGCCAGGCGGCGTCGTTGTCCACCGGCCCCGGCGTCAGCAGCACCCGCCCGAGCTCGACCACCGCGAGCAGCGGTGCGAGGCCGGCCAGGGAGCTGACGATCTGGAGGACGAAGACGGCGACGAGGCTGGTGCGGTAGGGGCGGAGCAGTCGCAGGAGCACCTGCCGGGAGGTCGCGACCGGACCACCCGCATCGTTTTCGGCGACTCCGCCGTCGACCACCTCCCCGCCGTCGGCACGGCTGTGCAGACCCTCTGCCGTAGCCATGGGATTCCCCACCTTTCGGGCGCGACCGTCCGGTCCGGGAGCGGGCAGCACTGCCACGACCGGACGGCAAGATCCATGAAGACGCCAATAACTTTACACGTATAAGAACCCGCCTCGCAAGGGCATCGAGACGTTCGCCGGGCCACGCCAGGGGGCCGCGGCGCACACTTCTCGACGGGTTTCGCAGCACGCAGAATCCGTCCAGACGATGCCCAGAAGTGGCCTGAAACGATCGCGGGGGCCCCGATCCGCGGCGGCCATGACCTCACCACGGAAAGCTGGGACGTGTGCGCTTACTACTTCTGAGCGGGCTCGGGCCCGCGAACCTCAATTCGCCCTATCTGGAAGGTTCGCTCTTCACGGCGGATCCGTCGGACGCGGCCAGTGAGATGCTCCGGAGGGCCGGAAGCGCCGACCTGGACCTGGGACGGCTCGCCTTCACCCAGCACGGGCGGGAATACGCCCTGCTCAGGCCGCGTTCGGCCACGACGCCGCACCTCACGACGGTCACCCTCCTGTCCATCCTGGAGAACAGCGGCCACAGTTTCGAGCGCATCGACCTGGCCGACGTCTGGGAGGGGCGCGCGAAGGCACCCGCGGCCGACGTCGACGTGGTGCTCCTGTCGACCACGTACATCTGGAACGGCCCGATCCTGGGCTCGGCTGTGCGGTGGGTACGGGAGAACCTCCCGGGCACGCGGATCATGGCGGGCGGGCAGTTCACCAACCTCAAGTTCATGTCCGCCATGCGTGACTTCCCGGAGATCGTCGCGGTGGTGCGCGGCGACGGCGAGATCGCCCTACCCAAGACCCTGGACGCGCTGACGGGCAAGGGCGAGATGAGCGCCGTGCCGAACCTCGTGTGGCGCGACGGGGACAACATCCGCATCAATCCCACCGAGTACGTCGACATCGATGACTTCCCCTCGCCACGAGTCCTCGGAAAGCAGTCGATCGTTCCCTACGAGTCCATGCGAGGCTGTCCCTTCGACTGCAAATTCTGTTCGTTCCCCGCGGCTTCACCCAAATGGCGATACAAGTCCGCCGAGAAGATACGCGACGACTGGATGGCCTACGCCGATCAGAACGGCGCTGACGTCATCTCGGCGATGGATTCGACCTTCACCATTCCGCCGACGCGGCTGCGCCGGCTGCTGGAAATCCTGCCGGATTCGGGTATACCGAGGTGGGAGGGTTTCAGCAGGGCCAACACGATCAATTCGGCGGAGCTCGTGGCAGGCCTCAAGGCCTCGCACTGCTACCAGCTCCACATCGGTTTCGAGTCGATGAACGACGGCACGCTGAAGCGGATGAGCAAGCGGGTCTCGGTGAAGCAGAACCGTCGGGCCGTCGAGCTGCTCAGCCGGAGCGGGCTGTCGTACTACGGCCTCTTCATCGTCGGATACCCCGGCGAGGAGCCCGGGATGTTCCAGGACACGCAGGACTACCTCCTGCGGGAGTACTCCGGGCACTACGCGCTGTCCAAGTTCTCCATCACCGACGAGACCATGCCGCTCTGGCAAGACCGGGAGGAGTTGCAGATCGTCGCCGACGATCCCACGGACCCCGCCTCGCCCTGGTCCCACATCGGCATGGACAGCGCACAGGCTGCCCGGTTGCAGAAGGAGACCCTCGACAAGGTACGGCTCACCAACGACAAGGCCGTACTCAGTCTCTGGCAGCACGACTACCAGCACTGGCTGATGCCCCGACACGACCACTCGACCAACATCGCGGTGGAGAAGTGCCTGGAGCGGATGGGCATGGCTCCGGTCGACTACGCCGACCTGGACGAGGGGGCCGCGGCCATCCGTGACAACCTCCACCGACTGAAGGACTTCGGCGTCGAACTTGCGCCGAAGGGCGTGCAGTTGGTGTGCGATCCGGTGTGATCCTCGCAAGACGACGGCGCGGCGGGTCCTGGCCCGCCGCGCCGTCGTCTGCTACCCGGGACGTGTCACAGCACGCCTTCCTCCATGATCGGGCCGGCGGGGACGACGTCGCCCACCCGTGCGCCGGTGGAGCGCGAGTCGTAAACCCGTCCGGCCTGGCCGGGTCCGCCCGTGGGACGTCCGTCCTCGAAGGTTCCCGCGTCGAGGGTGACGACCGTGCCGGGCAGGTGCCGCTGCAGCGCGTCCAGGACCCCTCGGGCCGACAGCAGCTGCGCCGCCCGGTGCACACCACGGGGAACCCGTCCCCGGGCCACCTCCCGCGCCGCCACCGCACCCACCACGCCGGTCATCGCCGATCCGTCCTCGCCGCGGATCACCACCCTGCACCGCACCTCGACGCCGTCGAGTCCCGTGAACTCCAGGACCCCGCACAGCACGTGGTACGGGGAACGCCCCAAGGCGTCGAGCGTGCTGGCCCGCACCACACCGGCCGCCTGTGCGTCCAGACTGGCCGCGCGATCGTCGCCGGCCCGGTAGCGGTTCAGCGCGTCGAGCAGGTGACGGCCGTCGAAGGCGTTGTACCAGCGGGCCTCCGCGAGGCCCAGCGCCCGGGCCTGGCCCGCCAGCTCCTGGGTGAGATAGGGATACGCGGTGACCGGGCGCGGCACGCCCGCCACCACGCGATCCTCCGCCCCTCGCAGGGCGCCGTGCACGACGCGCCCGTCGCGCCACTGTGCCCGCGGAGTACCGTAACCGCGGTCCAGGCTCAGCAGGTAGTCGATGGCCCCGGTCCGCGTGAACGCACCGAGCGAGACGTAGCAGCCGATGAACCGGGCGGCCCCCAGAGGGTGCCGCCCCTCCGCGAGCAGCCGGGGCAGCAGCCCAGACAGACCGGGCGAGAGCCCGGCCGACAGGACCGCCGTACGTTCCCCCGCCGGAGCGGGACCGGGACCGCAGCCGTCCATCACATCCACGTAGTCGGCCCCCGCGGCAGCCGCAGCCCGGCGGGGACGGTCGGCCAGTTCATAGGCGGGTCCGGCACAGTGGAGCATCACGTCGCAGCCCTGGGCGAACCGTTCGAGGCTCGCCTCGGACCGGGCGTCGACCTCCCTCGCGTCGACCGGACCGCCGAGGGCGGCGGCACAGCGCGCCGCCGCCTCGGGGTTCCGGCCGCCGAGCCGGAGCCGGAACTCTCCCTCTGCCGCGAGGACACGAGCGGCCGCAGCGCCGACAGCCCCGTATCCGCCGAGAATGCCGATCAGGGGCGCGTCGTCGATCACTGCCCGTCCTCCCGGAGCAGCGCGCGCGCCACGGCCTGGGCGTTGGGCGCCTGGACGCAGGTGAAGTGGTCACCGGGCACGTCCACGATGCGCAGGCCCGCGCCGCACACCTCTCGCCAGTAGTCCGTCATGTCTCGGTGCATGCCCGGGAAGATCTCGGCCTCACCCGTCTGACGGACGAACGTCGCCGGCAGGTCACAGGGCGTCGCCTCGTGCAAGGCGACGGAGACCAGACTGTGCTTGACGATCCGGTACAGCCGGGACAGGCGCTCCTCGGAGCGCAGCTCGGCGTCCCCCACCGGCATCGACGCGCCGATGGCACGAATGCGCTCCTCCTGGGGCCGCTCGGCAAGAGCCCGGAACGCCCGCAGTGCCTTCCTTCCCGGCCCGTTGAGCGCCGACTCCTGCCAGTCGACAAGGCTCCCCTGCGGCACCGCATTCGCGAAGCACTCGGTAGTCGCTCGCACCAGGTCCCGCGTCGCCGACTCGTCCTGGGGGTAGCCCAGTCCGACCAGGTCCGCGCGCATCAGCCGGGCGAAGATGTACTCGGCCAACAGGTCGTCCTCCACGAGGTACGGCACCCGGTAGCTGCTGATCACGGTGAGGCCCGTCACCTCGGCGCCGGCATCGGTCAGTCGGCGGGCGAGTTCGGGCACCAGCAGACCGCCCATGCAGTAGCCGACGAGGTGCACCCTCCTCAGCCCTTCGGCGAGGAGGGCCTCGGCGTGCCGTTCGGCGAGCTCCGCAACCTGAGTGCCCGGATCCGCCTTCAGGAACGCCTCGATGTCATCGACGACGAGACCAGCAAGGGGCAGCCGGTCCCCCAGCTCTCGGATCACCTCGCGGTACGGTATGAGGGTGCCCGTTCCGTCGTGCACCAGGACCCGGGTGGCGGTGTCCCCCGCAGCGGCGGCGCCGTCGCTGATCCGGACCAGCGGGGAGGCGGCGACCGCCCCGGCGAGACGGTGGTCGCCTCCGCGGGCGGCGCCGAGGTGTTTGGCGAGCGCCGCCACGGTCGGCCGGTTCATCATCAGGCGCAGCAGGTCGTCCCACTCCAGGTCGGCGGCCTCGGGCATCCGTTCACGCATCCTGGTGACGAGGCGTGCCACGAGCAGCGAGTCGCCACCGAGGTCGAAGAAGTTGGCGTCGCGGCCGACGAAGGTGACCGGCAGCACGTTGATCCAGAGCTCGGCCAGAGTCTGCTCCATGCCGGCGCGCGGCGCGTCGCCGCCCTCGTCGACCCGCCCCTGCGCCGCGGACGCGGTCCACGCGTCGAGACGGGCGCGGTCGACCTTGCCGTTGCCGGTGAGGGGAATCCGGTCCACGACCTGGAGTTCGGCCGGAATCATGTACGACGGCAGCCGGTCCCGTAGATGACCGACGAGCGCCTCCGGCCGGAGCCGGGTGCGATCGGCCTTGAGCCGCGACGCGAAGACGTGCTGGCCGATGCGGGACAGCGGACTGTCCTCCTCGGGCAGACAGAAGGCGACCTCAGCACCGGCTTCGCGGAGCATCCGCAGCCACTGGTCGCGTCCGAAGAAGGTCTGGCCCGTCTCGCGGCGCTCGTCCTCGAAGCCGTGGAGGCCCGCGTTGAACTCCATGGAGGTCATGACGTGGTACGCGTCGCGTGTCGCCTCGATGAAGACCAGCCAGCCCCCGGGCGCGAGGAGCTCCCGCAGCCGGGTGAGGACGTGCTCCGCCTGCACGGAGTTGTGCAGGACGTTGGCCAGAAGGATCACATCGAACGAGTTCGGCGCGAGGCCCTGGGCGCGGTAGTCGCGGTTGAGGTCGAAGAGCCCGTAGCGGACCCAGGGAAAGTCCTGGAACTTGTCCTGTGCCGCGGTGAGGAAGAAGTGGGACAGGTCGGTGAACAGGTAGTCGACGCCCAGGCCGTCGAGCTCGGGCACCAGGACGGTGCTCGTACCGCCCACGCCGGCACCGATCTCCAGGAGCCGGAGCGGCTCGGGGTCGTCGTGCCGCTGAGCGATCTCGCGCAGCGCCGCGACCACGACCGCGTTGTTGTGGCGGCTGATCAGGTTGTCGCGATAGGCGGCCTCAGCGGTCTCCAGACGGCCTTCCGGGAAGAGCAGCGTCTTGAGGTCGATCTCGTTGCGCACTAGCGGAGCGAGGTGCTGTTCGGAAACCCTGTGGTAGCGGACGAGTTCGGCTCCCCAGCGGATGCGGGGCTCGAGTGCGTCGATCCAGTCCAGCACGGCCTCGCGCTGCCCCGGGGTGTCCTCCTGAAGCTCGCGGTAGCGCCCGGTGTCCGCGTCCTGGACCACCCGACCCTCCTGCTCCAGGGCGCCAAGCCAGCGCCGCACGAGGTAGTGGTTCTCGGGGGCCGCGCCCACGGCTTCGATGATCTCCTCGGCGGTGTGCTCGGCCGCGGCGTCGGGGAAGAGCCCGCACGACCGGAAGAGGACGGCAATCGACTGGAGAGCGGAGATGTCGAGCAGCTCGACCATCTCGGTCACCTCGCCCGCGTCGACGGCGCGGACGGCCTCGGGGACGCTCGCGGACGCCTTGTCCCGTAGCGTGGCGGGGAGTTCGGGAGCATCCGTCCGGACGGGCTCGGCGAAAGCGACGAGCCGGCGTGCGGTGCCCTCTCCCTGGAGGGCGGCAGCGGCGGCCTCCACCGCGGGGTGGGTCTGGAGCGCCGCCTCGACCTCGGCAAGCTCGACGCGGTGGCCGTTCAGCTTCACCTGGCGGTCGACACGACCCAGGAACTCGATCTCTCCATCGTCCAGACGGCGTCCCATGTCGCCCGTGTGGTAGAGCCGTTCGCCGGTGACGGGGTGCGTCACGAACCGCTCGGCGGTGCGCTCGGCGTCCCCGAGGTAGCCGAGGGCGAGGCCGGCTCCGGCGATGTACAGCTCGCCGGTGACGTGGACGGGGCATTCCCTGAGGAATGTGTCGAAGACATGGAAGCGCTGGTTGGCCAGCGGCCTTCCGTACGGGATGCTGCGCGCATCGGCGCCGACCATGGTGACGGGGTGACAGATCGACCAGATGGCCGCCTCCGTGGCGCCGCCGAGGCTCACCACGTTCAGCCCGGGAACACGGCGTCGGACGGCATCGGGGAGGGTGACGGGTATCCAGTCGCCCGACAACATCGCCAGTCTCAGCCGGGAGACGTCCACATCGGGTTCCGTACGGAGGTACTCCTCCAGCATCTGCATCTGCGCGGGCACGGAGTTCCACACGGTGACGGCGTGAGTCGCGAGCAGATCCGCCCAGTGCCCGGGGTCGCCGCGACGTGCGGCGTCGGGCAGGACGAGCGCGCCACCGGTCGAGAGGGGGCCGAAGATGTCGTACACCGACAGGTCGAAGCCGAGCTGCGCCAGTCCGAGCACACGGTCGTCGGCG